>JAWSUW010000001.1:0-85022 GCA_033549245.1 Bacillota bacterium
CTGTGAAAATGAGAGAATCCATCAACGCGAACATCCCTACGGGAACGGTTGAAATTTTTGCCGATAGCATCAAAATTTTGTGTGAGGCGGATGTGCCACCAATTCATATCGATGACAATGACGAAGCCAATGAACGCCTCAGATTGAAATATCGTTATTTGGATCTCAGAAAACCAAAAATGCAAAAGAATCTTATGATCAGACATCAAATCGCATCTTCAGCACGTCGTTTCTTTGATAGCAACGGATTTGTAGAAGTTGAGACACCTGTGCTCACCAAACCGACACCTGAAGGCGCAAGGGACTATTTGGTGCCAAGCAGGGTCAATCCAAACAAATTCTACGCATTGCCACAATCTCCTCAACTTTTCAAACAGTTGTTGATGGTTTCGGGAATGGACAGATATTACCAAATCACCAAATGTTTCAGGGATGAGGATCTTAGAGCTGACAGACAGCCTGAGTTCACACAAATAGATATTGAAATGTCTTTTGTGGATGAAGATGATGTCATGGCCATCAATGAGAAGATGCTTGCAAATATGTTCAAAGAAGTTGCCGGACTGGATATTCAGACACCATTCCTTAGATTGCCTTATAATGAAGCCATGACCAGATATGGTTCCGATAAACCGGATACTCGTTTCGGATTTGAACTCAAATCACTCAATGAAGTGCTCAGTGCATCCGAGTTCAAGGTGTTCAGTGGAGCAATTGCTTCTGGTGGTGATGTCAGAGGTATCAACATCAATGGATATGGAGACCGTTTTTCTAGAAAAGATATCAGTAAACTTGAAGATTTCTGTAAATCTTATGGTGCCAAAGGCCTTGCCTGGGTAAAAATACAAGAGGAAGAAGTTTCCTCACCAATTGCCAAATTCCTTACCGATGCGGAAATGAAAGGGATCATTGATACCTTTGAAGCTAAACCAGGTGACCTGATTCTTATGGTCGCTGACAAACCTTCGGTGGTATTCGACTCTCTTGGAGCGCTTCGATCGGAAATTGCACGACAACTTGAGATTTTAGATCCAAAGGTATACAATTTCCTATGGGTAACTGATTTTCCACTCTTTGAATATGATGAGGATGAAGATCGCTTTTTTGCAAAACACCACCCATTCACGTCTCCAAAAGATGAGGATGTCGCAATATTGAATTCAGATCAAGGTGCATGTCGCGCAAAAGCATATGACATCGTCCTCAACGGATATGAAATCGGCGGAGGATCTATCAGAATCCACGATTCGAAGGTTCAGGAAAGTATGTTCCAGGCACTTGGGTTCACTGAAGAAGAAGCGAGAGAAAAATTTGGCTTCTTCATTGATGCGTTCAAATTTGGCGCACCTCCTCATGGCGGTATCGCATATGGCCTCGATAGAATTGTCATGCTCATGGTAGGAACCGATAACATCAGAGACGTCATAGCGTTTCCAAAGACACAAGATGCAAAATGTTTGATGACCAATGCGCCAAGTGTGGCAGAGGACAAACAACTAGATGAGCTTTATGTCAGCATAAAGCCTTTTGAGAAATAGAAAGGAGTCAATATGGATAGAACAGGAGTAGTTGTGGGAGAAATGGGTGAGTACTCAAAAGTCAAACTATTGAGACATACGGCTTGTGGGAACTGCGGCGCTTGTCAACTCGGAGATGACCAGAAGGATGTCCATTTGGTGGCAAAAAACGACGTACATGCTCATGTTGGGGATATGGTTGAAGTGGCTATGGCGACTGACAGCGTTCTCAGTGCGGCATTTATAATGTATGTCATCCCTTTGATCGCACTTTTCGCAGGATTGTCAGCAGGATATTTCCTATTCCAGTCTTCACCTAATTCAGAAATGTATTCAGGACTGCTCGGCCTCGTTTTGATGGTAATGGCATTTTTCGTCATCAAAATGAACGACAAGCATTTTATGAAAAGTGAGAAGTATACCGCACAAATCATGAAGATCCTTCAGACGGAACACGAAGGCATCATACCATTACAATAGTGAAATAGGGGGAACACATGCAACTGGATTCTATACTTTTATTGGCCAGCAAAGGCATATTGGATACAATTGAAGAAGGTGTTCATATCGTCGATCGTGCTGGTATTACGATTCTGTACAATAAAGCGATAGAAACCATTGAAGGGCTCCCCCAAAATCAAGTGATTGGGAAACATCTGCTCGATATCTTTCCGGATTGGACCAAGGAAAACAGCACACTTTTGACTGTGCTCAATACTGGAGAGCCTATTTACAACCGTGAACAGAGTTATCTCAATTTCAAAGGCAAACGCATTCGCACAGTCAATACGACCATTCCAATTTTTGACGGAAAGCAGCTTGTTGGAGCGGTGGAAGTGTCAAGAAATATGACGACGGTCACCGATATGACCAAACAAATCATAGAACTACAGCAAAAATTGATCAAACCGGTCAAAAGACAGAAGGGCATCAAACAATACCATTTTGATCAGTTGATCGGTAAGAATCATAAATATCTGGAAGCGATCAAGATTGCCAAACGTGCCTCAAAATCCAGCTCTAGCGTCTTGATTTATGGCGACACCGGAACTGGTAAAGAACTGTTCTCACAGAGCATTCATTTTGCCAGTGATCGTGCAAACATGCCATTCATCGCACAGAACTGCGCAGCAATCCCAGAAAATTTACTTGAGGGGCTCTTGTTTGGCACATCTAAAGGCTCTTTCACAGGAGCTGAAGACAGGCCTGGTTTGTTTGAACAGGCTGAAGGTGGAACGCTGCTTCTGGATGAGATCAATAGCATGAGTCAGACACTTCAAGCAAAAATCCTCAGGGTGCTTCAGGAAAATTATGTCAGAAGAGTCGGCGGCAACAAAGATATTCCAATCAATGTTAGAATCATAGCCGCCACCAATGAAGAACCGGAGACTCTAATTGAAAAAGGTCAGTTCAGAAAAGACCTCTTTTATAGATTGAATGTCATCAATATCAGAATTCCAAGTTTGAATGAACGTGTGGATGACATACCGATTCTCGTTGATTTTTTCATACGTGAATACAATGAAAAGATGAAAAAAGATGTCTGGATGGTTTCCGATGAGATTATGGAGGCGTTCAAACGTTACAACTGGGCAGGGAACATCCGCGAACTCAAGAACTTCATAGAATCCGCCATGAACCTGGTCACAGACGATCATGTCATAGGTAAGGAACACATGCCATCACATGTCTCGGAAGTGCTTATGAAGAAAGAGCGGTATATTCCGACACAGACGACAACGGTTGACGATCTCAACAAACATCTTGAATCCATTGAAAAAGACATCATCGATAAAACGCTGAAGCAGTACAATAACAATATCAGCAAGGCTGCTGAGCATCTCAAGGTTTCAAGACAGAATCTGCAGTATAAAATAAAAAAATATTATGAATAATAGAAACCTCCACTATTGTTGTGGAGGTTTTACTCATATATAATGGCGGGTTAACATGAAACTAACATCGGTATGTTATCATTCGATCGAAGGAGTTGAGAAAATGCTTGTAATGACACCGTCAATTATTGATACTCGTGCACTTTTGTTCCATAAATTACTCACAGAAGAAAGCGTCACCACTTTTTATCAACCTATCGTCAGTTTGAAAAGTGGTAACATAATGGGATACGAAGCGCTTTCCAGAGGTCCACAGAATACTGTGTTCTATTCACCCACTGAAATGATCAAAGCCGCACACGAGTACGGTAAGCTATGGGAACTTGAGATGCTGTTCAGACAAAAGGCACTTGAACGTGCCATTGAAATCAGTCCTGAAAAATATCTCTTCCTCAATGTCGATCCTGATATCATCAAATCCAATGACTTCAAAACTGGTTTGACTAAAGAGTGTCTGGACGCCCTTGGCATTTCAGAAAAAGCGATTGTTTTTGAAATTACCGAAAGAACATCCATCAATGACTATGAATCCTTTCAGATCGTGCTTGACCATTATAGGAACCAGGGGTACAAGATTGCCATTGACGATGTGGGATCCGGCTATTCTGGACTCAAGACCATCAACGAAGTGCGTCCGGATTTCATCAAGATCGATATGGATCTCATAAGAAACATCGACAAAGATGCATTTAAACAAGCACTTCTCAAAGCATTTGTCGATACCGCCATCAAGACAAACATCAAATTGATTGCCGAAGGTATTGAAACGAAAGAAGAACTGAAGACACTCATTTTGTTAGGGGTGCATGCTGGGCAAGGTTATTATCTGCAAAAACCCTCCCCAAGGTTTGAGGATCTTGAACCGGAAGTCATCAAACGCATCGAGGATTATAATAAGATATCCACCAATCTAAACGCTTATGCCCAAGATTATCATTATATTTCCAACCTTATGAACAGTCATAAACATTGCACATTTGAATCCATGATTGAAAGTCAAACCGTTAAGCAACATCTTGAAAAAGAGAACATGACCAGTGCTTGTATCTGTGAGCACGATTATCCCGTTGGTTTGGTTATGAAACATAACCTGGATTCGAAATTGTCGGGGCGCTATGGTTATTCACTTTATTCGAACCGGCCGGTGTCAAAAATAATGAATACAAATCCTTTGATTGTCGATTCCTACACACCAATAAGTGTGGTAGCAAAACGTGCGATGGAACGTTCGGATGATGAACTGTTTGATGATATCATTGTCACCAAGGCTTCCAAATATATAGGTATTGTATCAATGAAAAAAATTTTCGAGTACACTTTGATGTTCGAGAAAAACAATGCCAAAGAGCACAATCCGCTTTCAGGTCTACCTGGTAATCCAATCATAAAGCGGGTCATGTCGGATCTTGTAACATACAAGAACAACTCTTGTATCTGCTATTTGGATATCAATGACTTCAAAATATACAATGATGTCTATGGTTTTGAAAGCGGAGACAATATGATCCGGTTTTTAGCGCAGCTAATACAGGATAACGTTAAGAAGATTTTCCCGTTTTCCAGTTTCATCGGACATGTGGGAGGCGATGATTTCATCATGATCATCAACGGTGAGTCAAAAGAATATCATCAAGTGCTTCAAAATATCCTGGATGATTTTGAAAAAAACAAAATTTTTCTGTTTTCTGACAAGCACATTATGAATAACAAGATTGTTTCAGAAGATCGATTCGGAGTGATGAGGGAATTTCCACTCACTAAGCTTTCAATAGCGGGAATTGCTGGTGACTTATCAGAATATCGGACATCAGAATCTTTAAGTGAAGCTTTGGCGGTACTTAAAAAAGAAATAAAACAGATTCCTGACAGCAGTTATAAAATAATAATGACATGAGGTGCAAGAAAATTTGCACTTAATGGTAAAGAGCAAAATATTTTGCATAAAAAGTGCAAATTATTTTGCTTTTTACTTTGCAGACAATTCTAAATATTCAGATTTTTCATTGTATGGATATTTGTACAATGTGTTTTTGGAACGTGTTGAGCACTTTTGTTGCAAAATGTATTCAGTTGGCATGAGTCTTGCATATATAACCATATAACCATATAACAATGAAATATTAAAATGGAGGTTTTCAGTATGAGAAAAGAAACTGTAAAAGTGGCAATATGGGGCTTCGGCGCAATGGGAAGCGGAATGGCAAAGATGCTTTTGACGAAACAAGGTGTTGAAATCGTTGGTGTTTGTGATAGAAATCCTAGCAGAGTAGGCAAAGATATCCATGAACTTTTAGGAGTTGAGCGTGGCGATCGCAAACCTGTCATCGTAAATCCTGAAATTGACGAAGTGATCAGCGAAGGTTCTTGTGACGTTTGCCTTTGTGCGACTGATTCGTTCACTGAAAAAGCATTCCCTAGACTCAAGCACGTTCTTGAAAAGAAAATCAATGTCATTTCAACAGCAGAAGAAATGGCTTATCCTAAAGCACAAAATCCGGAACTTGCAGCTGAACTAGATAAAATCGCAAAAGAAAATGGCGTATCTATCTTAGGTACAGGCATCAATCCAGGTTTGATTATGGATCTTCTTGTAGTTGTACTCACTGGTTGTATGACTGATGTGACACATGTAGAAGCTAAACGTGTCAACAGCTTATCACCATTTGGTCATGCGGTAATGGAAGAGCAAGGCGTTGGCATCACTGTCGATGAGTTCAACAAAGGCGTAGAAGACGGTACACTTGCAGGTCACGTTGGATTTGCAGAGTCCATTAATATGATCGCTGATGCTATCGGTTGGAAAGTAGACGGAATCAAGACTCAAATGGCACCAATCGTAACAACAGTAGACAGACAAGCGCCACACGGCTTTGCTGCTGCTGGAAATGTCGCTGGCGTAAGCATGACTGGCCAAGGTTATGTTGACGGTGAAGTGAAAATCGACATGATTCACCCACAACAGATCGAGCCAGAAATGGAAGGCACATACACTGGGGATTACATCACACTTAAAGGCACACCAGAAGTCAACATGACAATCAAGCCTGAAGTTGAAGGTGGACTCGGAACAATCGCAATGTGTGTCAACATGATTCCTCAAATCATCAACTCAGAACCAGGTCTCAAGACAATGTTAGATTTGCCAGTACCAAGAGCAATCATGGGCGATATGAGAAACTGGATCAAAGCTTAAACGAAAGAGGTGTTTGAATGAACGCTAAAAAAGGCGAATGGGTAAAAATTTACAGAGTAATTTTGAAGCCTGAGGAAAGAGCTCCCCAGGTGCCTGATGATACAAAACTTGTACCACTGGAAATGTGGGTCAAAGGGTTTATAACCGCTGATGCAGAGCTTGGAGATATCGTTGAGGTCAAGACGATTACAGGTAGAATGGAAAGTGGCAAACTCGTGGAAATCAATCCGACTTATACACATTCTTTTGGTAATTTCGTACCTGAATTGTTACAAATAGGATTGGATCTTAAAGAAATTCTGTTTGGAGGTGATTCGGTTGAAAGATAATTCATATAATGCGGTGATGAGCCGAAAAAACGAGATCATGAAAAATGCCATAGGCATTGATTATTCCACTTTTGAGAACGAAGGCATCAGCTTCGAATATGAGCGTATGATGCGAGAAACCGGATACACTCTTGAAGAGATGCAAAAGATTCAAGGAGAGACTGGCGTTGGAAACACCCCAATCTTTGAACTCAGAAATATGACCGCACTCGCTAGAAAATATTCTGAACCTGGAAAAGGCGCAAGAATATTCATAAAAGATGAAGGTGGAAATCCATCCGGAAGTTTTAAAGCCAGACGTGCGGCAAACGCTGTATATCATGCCAAAAAGCTCGGCTACAAAGGTGTCATTGCGGCAACCAGCGGTAACTATGGAGCAGCTGTGGCATCCCAAGCGGCATTGCAAGGTCTCAAATGCATAATCGTACAGGAAACGTATGATTCAAAAGGCATGGGACAACCTGAAATTGTTGAAAAAGCAAGAAAATGTGAAGCTTATGGCGCTGAAGTCATGCAACTATCAGTGGGCCCTGAACTCTTCTATGAGTTCTTGTTGTTGCTCGAAGAGACTGGATACTTCAATGCGTCACTCTATACACCATTCGGTATCGCAGGTGTTGAAACCCTCGGTTATGAGCTTTCAATGCAAATGCGTGAAAAATATGGTAAGGACCCGGAAGTAGTGGTTTGTACCAATGCAGGCGGTGGTAACCTTACTGGTACAGCGAGAGGTCTCATCAAAGCTGGAGCTACTGACACTCAAGTTGTCGCAGCATCAGTTGATCTTTCTGGACTTCACATGGCAAGCGATAGCCAATTTAATCGCAAGTCGTTCACAACTGGTCATACAGGTTTTGGCATACCGTTTTCAACATATCCGGACCGTTCAGATGTACCGAGATCGGCTGCTCGTCCAATGAGATATATGGACAGATATGTCACAGTGACACAAGGTGAAGTATTCTATATGACTGAAGCACTGGCACAAATTGAAGGACTCGAAAGAGGACCAGCTGGAAATACAGCACTTGCAGCGGCTTTCAGTATTGCAAGAGAAATGGACCAAGATCAGATGATCATTGTTCAAGAGACTGAGTATACCGGAGCAGGCAAGCATATTCAACCACAATTGTCATTTGCAAGAGACAATGGCATTGAAATATTCTTCGGTAATCCGGTGGATCAAGTGCCGGGAGTAAACATTATTCTACCAAAGACACCAGATCTCATAAAAGCAATTGATCTAGATATGACGAAAACCAGAAAATCTGTCGTAAAGAATGCGATCAACGCCAATCAGGCGACTCGTGTCAGCGAACAAGATATACAGTTTCTAGTTGCAGAGACAAAGACAGATAGAACATTTGTAACAGAAACACTCAAGGAACTCGGAATAGAATTTTAATGCGGATAAAATTAAGGAGGATCAATTCATGAAAGGTTTTTTAAAGAGAGACGACGACTTCGCGGAAAGACGTCAACACCTTGCTGATCTAACGGATGAGCAATTGAAAGATAAGTTCTGGAGTTTGGTGGAAGAAATCGTGGATCCACTTATGGAACTTGCAGAAAAGAACACCTCACCAGCCATCGAGCGTTCTGTACTTTTAAGAATGGGTTTCTCAAGCCTTGAAGCAAAGCCACTAGTTGATGGTGCTGCGGATAGAGGTCTTGTGGGTCATGGCGTTGGGCACGTTGTTTACAGAATTGCCAAGGAGAAGAACCTCGACATCAGAACTGCTGGTCTCGAACTTATCGAAGGCAAGCACTGGGACGATGCTGTGGCAATTTTTAAGGGAGGTGCAAAATAATGCTGGATATCAATAAGAAAATTGACGTGAAAGAAATCCTCAAGGATTTGGAAAATTATAGACCTAAGAGACGCGGATGGACTTGGAGAGAGAAAAGTGACAAGCAAGTTTATGGTCCTTTTGAATATACAGACATGTCCACACCTCTTAAAAATTACATCGGTATTCCTGCAGCTCAATACTTTGGCAATATCGATCCACAACCAAACAATACAATCACTACTGAAATCGCATCTGGTCGTTTCGAAGACGATATAAGAAGAATGAGAATGGCGGCATGGCACGGAGCGGATCATATCATGGTAATCCGTACTGCTGGACAATCCCACTTTGATGGTTTGATCGAAGGCACTCCACAAGGTATCGGCGGTGTTCCAATTTCAAGAAAGCAAGTTAGAGCACACAGAAAAGCGCTTGACCTGATCGAAGATGAAGTTGGCAGACCAATCAATTACCACTCATATGTATCTGGAGTAGCAGGTCCTGACGTAGCTGTAATGCTCGCTGAAGAAGGCGTAAATGGAGCTCACCAGGATCCTCAATACAATGTGCTTTACAGAAACATCAACATGGTGCGTTCTTTTGTCGATGCGGCAGAGTCTAAAAAAGTCATGGCTTGGGCAGAAATGGTTCAAATCGATGGCGCTCATAATGCGAATGCTACAGCAAGAGAAGCTTGGAAAGTTATGCCTGAACTTATGGTTCAACATGGGATCAATGCTCTTTATTCATTTAAAGCAGGTATGCCTAAGGCAAACATCGCACTTTCCACAGTACCTCCGACATCAGCTCCAGCTCCAAATATGAAACTTGACTTGCCATACGCTGTTGCGCTCAGAGAAATATTCTCAGAGTACAAAATGCGTGCGCAAATGAATACAAAATATATCACATCATCTTCTAGAGAAGCGACTGTGACTCATGTCATGAACATGCTTATTTCAAGATTGACATCTGCTGACATTCAGTCCACAATCACTCCTGATGAAGGTAGAAACGTGCCTTGGCATATGTTCAACATCGAAGCATGTGATACTGCAAAACAAACACTTGCAGGTTTTGATGGCTTGATGGACATGATCGAACTCAGAAATGAAGGCTTCTTAAGAGATCAAGCTAGAGAACTAAAGGAAAGAGCAGTGCTTTACCTTGAGGAAATCATCAAAGCCGGTGGTTACTTCAATGCAGTAGAGCAAGGATTCTTTGTTGACTCGGCACTTTACCCTGAGCGTAACGGTGACGGTATCGGTAGAAAAATCGATGGCGGCGTTGGCGCTGGTACAGTTTACGAGAGAGCAGCAGATTATTTTGCTCCTGTTACAGCTCATTATGGGTACAACAATGTGGCTCAATATGATGCAAATGCAGTTTCTAATCCTTCGACATTGATCGATGGTTGTACGTTCGAAAATGCTGACAAAATCATTTACATCGACGAACTCGATGAGAACGATAACGTCAATCAACGTATGGCTGAGTCTGAGAAATACCGTGGCGAGTATGGAGAGTCACCATTTGTGAAGCCTGAAGTACAATGGCTTGGCGATGGCGTTGTCCAAGTTGAGATCTTATTGCCGCTTTACCTCAGAGGAGCACAGTATGCTGCTATCGAGTTCGCTAAAAAAATGAACCTCAAAGACGTAGAAGTGATCCACATAGAGCAAATGCATCCTACAGAGGGCACACGTGTCCAACTCAAAGGTGTACTTGATTTCGACCTCGATATGAGAACTGTTGAGATTCCACCAGAGCCAGAAGTTATGAGCGATGATGAAATCAGAGAAGAGTTTGATAAGTTCCCGGTGAAGATCGTTGCTGGTACAGTTGGAGAAGATGAGCACTCTGTTGGTTTAAGAGAAGTCATCGACATCAAGCACGGCGGTATTGAAAAATACGGTTGTGATGTTGAATACCTTGGCACATCCGTACCGATTGAGAAATTGGTGGATGCGGCTATCGAAATTGATGCCAATGTCATCCTCGCATCAACCATCATCTCGCATGACGATGTCCACTACAAAAACATGAAGCGTATTCATGAATATGCAGTGGAAAAAGGCGTCAGAGACCGTTTCATCATTTGTGCCGGCGGTACACAGGTTACACCTGAAGTCGCTAGAGCAAACGGAATGGACGAAGGTTTCGGCAGATATGACAGAGGAGTCAATGTTGCGACTTTCTTAGTACACAAAGGCAGAGAAAAAAGAGGTCAATAATTATAACAAATGAAAGAGGGATGCAATCGCACCCTCTTTTTAACCACTTAGAGTGAGGTTGAAGATATGAAAGTAGATCTATTGGTTGCTGAAATCGGAAGTACGACTACTGTCGTCAACGCTTTTAATGGTATAGACACTGATTTTCCTGCCTTTATCGGGCAGGGACAATCTCCGACTACGGTAAAAGAAGGTGATGTCACAATCGGTCTTCATACGGCCATTGACCATCTAAAGAAAAATATGAACTGGGATTCGGTTGAGTACGGCAAACTCTTGGCCACAAGCAGTGCCGCTGGCGGTCTGAAAATGACTGTTCATGGTCTTGTTTATGACATGACGGCTAAAGCCGCCAAGGAAGCCGCTCTCGGCGCAGGTGCCAATATCCATCTCGTGACGGCGGGAAGACTCAGACCATCCGATATGAAGAAAATTGAAAAAATAAGACCCAACATCATAATGATCGCCGGTGGCGTCGATTATGGTGAGAGGGATACAGCACTATACAATGCAGAAAAAATTGTCGAACTGGATTTTGATGTTCCAGTGCTCTATGCGGGTAATGTCGACAATCAGGACGATATCCGAATGATCTTTGAAGATGCGGGTAAGGCGGATTGGCTTTTTGTGGTGGACAATGTCTATCCGAAGATCGATTTGCTCAATGTTGAACCTTCAAGAAAAGTTCTTCAGGATATTTTTGAGGAGCACATCGTCCATGCTCCCGGCATGGAACATATTCGTGAGATGGTTACAGGTACGATCATTCCGACGCCTGGAGCGGTTATGGAGGCGTCAAAGCTTTTGAAGGAAGACTTGGGAGATTTGATGACTGTGGACGTCGGTGGTGCGACTACTGACATTCACTCGGTGACTGAAGGCAGTGAAGAGGTGGCAAGAGTTCTGATCAGTCCTGAACCTGTTGCGAAAAGAACAGTTGAGGGCGACCTCGGTGTTTATGTGAATATGCGCAACATCGTTGAGATGATTGGTCGCGAAAAATTGACTTCGGATCTTAAATTGCCGGAAGATGTCGTCCATGAACTCATTGAAAACCATGTGCCGATACCGACTGAACAACTTCAAATCGACTTTGTTGAGCGCCTTACAAAAGAGGCAATCGTCACATCTGCCAACAGACATGCAGGAGGCTTCAGAGTCATGTATGGCGGTGGAGGTAAAAAATCATATGCAGAAGGCAAGGATTTGACCAGCATCAAGTACATCGTCGGAACTGGTGGTGCATGTACAAGATTGCCAAATCGCGTTGCGCTGCTTAAAGAAATCACCAAGAATATCTTGGGTGACAAACTGCTTCCGAACGAAGATGTTGAAATACTTATCGACAATGACTATATAATGGCTTCTCTAGGGGTGCTTTCCATCGAACATAAGGAATCTGCCCTGAGGTTGCTTAAGAAATCATTGGGATTGATTGAATTGTAGATGGAGGGGAACATGTATCCAAGAGTGGTCATCAATAAGAAGAAATTGTATGAGAATTCAAAAGTCGTTGTGGACATGGCCGGCAAGCAAGGCATAGATGTCTATGCGGTGACGAAAGTATATTGTGGCATCAAGGAACTCGCTGAAGAAAGCATAAGGGCGGGAGTGGTCGGAATCGCGGATTCGAGAGTGGAAAATCTGATCCAAATGAAAGCTCTTGATGTCCCGAAGATGCTGCTTAGATTGCCTATGGGCTGTGAAGCGGATCAAGTCGTGAAGTATGCCGATGTGAGCCTCAATTCAGAACTTTCGACCCTGTTGCAGCTGAATGATGCCGCTGAAAAAAACGGTAAAAAGCACGGTGTCATTCTCATGATCGATCTGGGTGATCTAAGAGAAGGCATTCTGCCTGAACAGGTGGATGAAATAGTACCTGAAATCCTAAAACTTAAAAACCTGGAGCTTGAAGGGGTCGGCGTCAACCTGACCTGTTATGGTGGTGTTATTCCGAATCCGGTGAATCTAGGTGAATTGAGCCAAATATCAAGTGATATCGAAACCAAATATGGCATCACTCTCAAAGTCGTTTCTGGAGGCAATTCCAGCAGTCTTTATTTACTGGACAGAGGCGATATGCCAGGGCGAATCAACCAACTCAGAGTGGGTGAGGCGATTGTCCTTGGTAGGGAAACTGCCTATGGTGATCCAATCCCAGGAACACATGATGACGTTTTTGTTTTAGAGGCGAAAATCATTGAACTGAAAGAGAAAGCCTCCATCCCAAGAGGCGAAATCGGGATGGACGCATTCGGAAACAAACCGACGTTCGAGGACAAGGGACAGATGAAACGCGCTATCGTTGCAATTGGACGACAAGATGTGGAACCGTCTGGTCTGATGCCATTCGATGATAAGATTGAAATCATTGGTGCTTCCAGTGACCATATGATTTTGGATATGACTCATGTGAATGCTGGTTATTCAGTGGGTGATGTGGTCAAATTTAGAATGGATTACGGTGCGATGCTGAGACTGTTCACTTCGCATTACGTAAATAAAGTTACTGAATGATGATTGGGGACAGGTCAGAAATGGAAAAACAAATGGGGACAGGTCCAAATCGGTACCTAGCTATGCTAGGTACCGATTAAGACCCGTCCCCATTCACCACTTCAGACCTGTCCCCATTTTTATGAGTTTATAACCCCTCCGTAGGGTATAATGTCAAAAACACCATAAGGAGGTTCCTTTGAAAACTATCTTATTTGTAGATGACGAAGTAAATATTCTGAACGCCCTGAAAAGACTTTTCAGAAACCTTGAATTTGAATGTTATTATGCCCAAAACATAAAAGAAGTAGTGAAAGTTTTATTTGAGGTCGACAAGATCGACATGCTCATTACAGACATCAAGATGCCAGAGTTTGACGGGCTTAGGGTGCTAAAACTTTTCAAACAGGCTTCACCTGACACAATCAGGGTCGCACTGAGCGGATATGCATCAACCAGGAGCATCACGGAAGCTGTCAGTAAAAATCTGGCCAAACAGTATTTTTATAAACCCTGGAAAAACGAAGAGCTCATCGAGTATATCAGAAAAATGTTCTTGCTTGAGGAAAAGCTGAAAAATGTGAACCTCTTTGAAGTTGTGCACAAATTTGAAAAGATCAAAACTATTCCGCGACTTTTCAATGAAGTTTCCATGGCCATCCAAAAAGACGACAGCATCGAAGAAATCTCAGAAATGATTGAAAAAGATCCTGCCATAGCAGCAAATATCCTCAGAATATCAAATTCGGCATTTTATGCCGCTAGAACCGGAAATTTGCAACAAGCCATCATGTACATAGGTCTCAACAATCTCAAGCAAATCATACTGACCTACGAGATCTCCAATTTTAAAATGAAATATTTTGAAAAGAGCGCCTCCATTTGGGCGCACTCAACAGAGACCAATAAAATCTTCCAGGAAATCTACGAGAAATACTACAACAAGAAGATTCCATCTGTTATCGGCACGGCTGGTCTGATGCACGATATAGGAAAAATACTCATGTTGCAAATTTTTGGCTTGTCCTATTTCGACAATGTTTTACAAAGCCAGGACAATACAGACGTTCTTTTAACACGTGAGATTGAACATTATGAGATCGATCATAGTACCCTCGGAGGCTACTTCTTGAATTGGTGGTCATTTCCACTAGACATCATTGAAATGACCATGTATCATCATGATCCATCAAACCCGGACATCATCAACAAGGAACTTGTGGCATTGATGTGTATCGCTTCACAAATCGATAGTAGAGATTCTGTGCTCAGACTGGAAAGTTACAAAACATCCTGCAAAATACTTGGCATAGAAGATGATTATTTTGATACAATAGAAAAAAAGTATGAGTTGGAACGCTCACAATAATCGGAAGGTGAATTATGGTTGATTATGAGAAGTATACGGTATTGATTGTAGATGACGAGATGAACATACTAAAAGCTCTGAAACGTGATTTGAGAAACGAGCCGTATAAAATGCGATTTGCCAGCTCTGGTGCCGACGCACTTCAGGTGTTTGCAGAGGAAGGTGAAATCAGTGTCATTCTGACCGACATGAGAATGCCTGGAATGACAGGACTTGAATTGCTCGACAAGATCAATGCAATCAGTCCTGATACCGTTAAACTAGTGCTCACCGGATATACGCAGATGCCACAGATTTTAGCTACAGTCAATAAAGTTGATATCTATAAGTTTTTGACCAAACCATGGGACATCGAAAATGAGATCAAGGTCTATCTTCGGGAAGCGATTGAAATCTATGAGGAAAGAAAAATCATGGGTGACAGTTTCAGGTCCCAAGAACAAAAGAACAAGATCTTCAATAAGATGTTGGTGGAAAGCTATGAGAAATCAGATTATATGTCACACCTATATGAAGAGCTCATCAAAGCTTACAATTATCACAATCTATTGACACTGCAGGAACTCAATGCGCTTCACGAAGGTGACCAATTTGAGGAGATGAAGAAAAAAACTTTGGAACAAATCAAGAATAGAGTGTATTATCTGAATCGGATTTTCGATTTCGGAAAACAGGTGTTTAAAGCGTTTGATATCTACGATATCAAACATGCGCTTCAGAAAAGGCTGGGTGAGATCGGCTGTAATGATGTATTGGTCGAAGTTGAGGACAATGCGCAGCAAATCACATTCATGGACAACTTCAAACTTTTGACCAATGTGTTTACGGATATACTGGATTGGATTATCTCCAAGGAATCAAAACCCATCAAAATATTCATAAAGCAACACCCCAATAAAAATATTGTGGTAGTGATGTTTGAGGTGGATTGCGAGGTCACTGAGGCCTTTAAAAGCACAGTTGAAAGCCAAGGCAAGTTCGTCCAGCATGTGGTTCAAAGTGTCGGAGGCAAAGTGAAGTTTTATGAAGACGATAAGCAATTCGCAGTTAAAATGTTGTTTCCTGTGAAGGTGAAATCTGAACAATGAAAACAAATGGGGACAGGTCCAAATTAAACCTGTCCCCATTTGTTTATCTTTTAAATTATTCCGCTTTCCAAGCCTCAAAGCCTTCCATGACTTTTTCAAATGTCTGCTTTGATATTTCAGGGAGTTCTCCGCCAAACGCTTCCTTGGCAGCTTCAAAACCTTCTTTGAATGCCCCAATCAATGTATCGATTTTGGATTTGTCGCCTCCGGAAATTGTTTTTGCAAATTCCAGAATACGTTCAGATGTTTTGTTGACACCCCAGTAACCGTCTTCGGAGATGGCTTCCTGCGCACTTTGTCTGGTTTCGGCGTCTACCGTGATGGTGACTTCCTCGCCATTTGCAAGTGCCTTAAGTATTTCACCAACATTACCGCCTTGCTTTTCAATCATGGATCTGACCATGACCTTGAATGATTCGGTATTCTTATGGAATTCCTGTTTGATTTGTGCGAGTTTTTTGGTGTCGATTTTATATGTGCCGAAATCTTCCTGTCCTTTGTTGCCCAAACTGAGTTCATCGACAGGTGCATTCACCTGTGATACTTTTGGGTCTTCGCCGAACCGATTGTGGGCTGAATTTGAATGTTGTTGAATATTCGCATGTTCCATAGATTTACCAAGTTGTTTTATGTCCATAAGTATTCCTCCTTGAAGACAAACGTGATAAAATGAAGTTAACTTCTAAGTTGCATCCTTGCATTTAGATTTATCGGCATTTACTCGTGAAATCTTTAAGACTTTTGGTCAAATAAAGAAAGAAGAAGGTGGAGTATGATCCAGAAACAGCTTTTGTCTGAAAAAATCGCAGAAAACATCGGCAAATCCATAGTGGGAGGGTTTTACAAAATTGGAGACCAGATGCCCAATGAAATGGAACTCTCAGAAGAACTCGGTATTTCAAGAGCCACTCTCAGGGAGGCGATAAAGATATTGATCAGCCAAAATGTGCTCGAGGTAAGACGAGGCATTGGTACCTTTGTTTCCCATACGCCGGGGCTCAGTACGGATCCTCTCGGACTTGACTATATATTGATTGCAGGCGAAAAAAGGGAAGTCGTGAAATGGGCAAAGCGTGTTCATGCGGATGCGGCCGAACACCTTCATCTTTTTGGTGAAGAGGAAAGGGCAATTTGGATCGGAAAACAGGATATTTTGACAGTGAATCAGCTTGTTTCTAGAATGTGCGACATAAGTGAGACCATTTTTTTAAGACTTGAAATGCAATTTGGATACAGAATGGTGAAAATAGTTGATGATGCATTACGCCGTTTGACTGGTGAATTTCAGATTCAGTACAATTCATCCATCAAGGACTATTGTTCTAAATACGTGGATGCGATTATAATTGGTGACAAAGATAAAACGGCAGCTGCGGTAAGCAGTATGCTGGATTTGATTTTGATACAAATGGAAGAGGCATAATATTATGGATATGTTTGAAATGCTCGCTCAAAAGCAGCTTGAGAACCAGGCTCCCTTAGCTGAGCGAATGAAACCGGAGTCGCTGGATGACTTCTTTGGGCAAGAAAAGATTTTGGGCAGTGAGAAATTATTGACCAAACTCATCAAAACAGACCGTTTGGGATCGATTTTACTGTATGGCCCTCCGGGAAGCGGCAAGACGTCACTGGCAAAAATCATCGCCAAGACTACAGAGGCGGCCTTTATGAGTCTCAATGCCGTCACAGCGGGAGTCAAAGATATCCGCGAAATGGTTCAGGTTGCAAAAGATAATTTGGCTATGTATCAAAAAAGGACGCTCCTATTTATAGATGAGATCCATAGATTCAACAAGAGCCAGCAGGATGCTTTGCTTCCATTCGTCGAGGATGGGACGATCATACTCATTGGTGCGACAACAGAAAATCCTTATTTTGAAGTGAATGGTGCCTTGATTTCCAGATCATCCGTCTTCAGGATGGAGAAGCTGACGGTTGAGAACCTTATGAGTATTATGCTTAGAGCTCTAAAGGATGAACAAAAAGGGCTTGGAGGTTTGAGTGTCAAGATATCCGAGGAAGTTCTCCTATACATCGCAGAAATGTCATCAGGTGATGCCAGACGTGCCCTCAATATATTGGAACTTTCTGTACTTTCAAAAGCAGACCTTTCAGATGAACTCGTCATTACTTTTGATGATGTCGATGAATGCATGCAGATGAAACATACCCCATATGACAAAGATGGAGACAATCATTACGATAACACTTCAGCGTTTATCAAGAGTATGCGTGGATCGGACCCTGATGCGGCACTTTTTTATCTCGGTAAAATGATTTATGGTGGAGAAGATCCAAGATTTA
Organism: Bacillota bacterium; assembly: GCA_033549245.1. Classification (GTDB taxonomy): domain Bacteria; phylum Bacillota; class Clostridia; order Peptostreptococcales; family Acidaminobacteraceae; genus Fusibacter_D. The sequence goes on from JAWSUW010000001.1 coordinate 18,219, forward strand.
TCGCCAGAAGAATTGTCATTTGCGCTTCTGAGGATGTCGGAAATGCCGATCCAATGGCTCTTGTCGTGGCGAACAGTGCCGCACAGGCAGTGGACTTCATAGGGATGCCGGAAGGCAGGATTCTGCTGGCTCAAGCCGCTTCATATGTGGCGTCAGCACCCAAATCCAATGCATCCTATATGGGAATCAATGAAGTCATGAACGATATTGCCACAATGGAAACCGGAACCATGCCTTATTATTTAAAGGACGGGACGAGTCTGAAACTTGAAAGGCAATATGGTGACACAGGAAAAATGGAAAGATACAAATACCCTCATGATTTTGACCAGAACTATGTGAATCAGCAGTATTTACCCGACCGGATCAAAGAAAAAAAATATTACAGTCCTTCTGATAACGGACATGAGAAAATCATCAAAGCATATCTTGAACGTACGAAATATAACAAACCATAAGATTATCAATACTTTGTAAAGGGTATAAATTTTAAAATGAGATTTCAATATGAATAAGGTGGTAGTTATGGATAATAATAAAGTACTCAATCATTCTGACCTGGCTCTTTTTTGTTACCAATACTCTGTGGTGTTAAAATCTGGGATTCCCTATTTGGAAGCAGTTCATTTATTGGCTGAAGATGTGATTGATGAAAAGATGAAGAGCTACGCGACCTCGATTGCAGAACAAGTCGAAAAGGGCGTGTTGCTTTCGGAGGCATTTGATCTGCAATCGGTCTTTCCTGTTTACACCATTGAAATGATAAGAATAGCTGAGATGTCGGGAAAGTTGCCGGAAGTATTTGAAAGGCTTTCAGACTATTACGAACAAAGTGATCAGATCAAGCAAAAAATCAAAAGTGCCTTGACCTATCCGGTTGTTCTGATCGCACTGATGACTGGGGTCATCTTGCTGCTTGTCGTAAAGATTTTACCGATTTTCCACGATATACTTCTTTCTGTTGGAGGAACAGTTCCAGGTGCAACTCAGGCCATACTCAATGTCAGTATGTGGCTTCAGAGTGGAACTTTCATCATACTTGGACTAATCGGACTTGTTGTTATTTCGATTTTGTTTGTGATGAGCAATAAATCACAAAAATCACGCCGCGACAGATGGATGCTTAACCTCCCTGTTGTCAACAAACTTTACAAACTATCTGTAACCATCAAGTTCGCAAAAGCGTTGTCCATGTTGATCCATAGTGGTATGGACATCGATAAATCTTTTGAGATGATTGTTCCTTTGGTGGATAATGAACACATTGCCAATGACTTGAAAGAGAGTCTGGTTTCAATTGAAAATGGTGAAGATTACGAAACTGCACTTAAAAATATCGGGGTATTTCCTGAACTGTTTTTGAAGATGATGCGGATTGGACGTAAAACCGGTTCGCTTGAACAGACACTGGATCGCATCTCAGGAATCTATGACAAGGAACTCACCAGAAAGCTCCAAAAGTTCTCTGCATCAATAGAACCGGCACTTGTGATCATCTTATCGGTTGTGGTTGGAGCCATCATGCTCCTTGTGATGTTGCCACTCATCAACATTATGTCTTCCATCGGATAGTGAGGAATGAATATGAGTAAGCTGAATAAAGTTGCATTCACTTTACTTTTGATTATCGTGATTGCAATCTTCACACAATCCTTCATTGGCGTCAGTCGTTTTGACGGCTATTCTGAAGATGAAAGAATCGAAGCACTTGAGACAGCGGTCACCAAAGCGGCTGTACAGTGTTATGCAATAGAAGGCAGCTATCCTCCGGATATTGAATATCTGGCTGAAAATTATGGATTGGTTGTCAACAAGGATGCCTATTTTTATCATTATGAGACTGTGGCATCCAACATACTCCCAATCATAGCGGTCTACAAGAAATGGTAGGTGTCTTATGCTAAAAAAACTGAAAGACAATGAAAAAGGATACAGTTTGGTTGAGATGGCAGTGGGGATGTTGCTCCTACTCGTTTTCGGTACAGCCCTTTTCACATTGACAGCTTCAAGTGCAGGATCGTATGAGCGCTTGGTGAATGAGAAAGAAGTCGATACGGAATTTAGAATCGCCTCATCATACCTGACAACAAAGCTCAGACAAAATGATAGGGCTGGAGCTGTGGAACTGGTCATGCAAGATAACGAACCAAAAGTCGCCATCAAAATTTCAGAAGAATTGTCCGGAGAAATTTATGAGACATGGATTTATGTGACTGACGGATTTTTAAAAGAAGTCATGATTCCATCCGGTATGGAATTTGACGAAGATTTTGCTTTTACAATCGCTGAAATAGATAAAATGGCACTGTTGGATGAAGAAAATGTGATAGGCATCGAACTGTTCAAAGAAGGATCGGCTTCGCAACTGTTCTGGGTTGCCTTGATGACCGATCGGTAGCGGGAGGATCTGACATGAAAAGAAAAAAAGGTTTTTCATTAGTTGAAATCCTGTTATCCATAGCGGTTTTCTCAATTCTCTCTGTGTTTGTGTTGCAAATGTTCTCAACGGCACAAAATCTCAATGTGGCTGCAAGGGAACTGGATCAGAGCGTTCTTGTGGCGGAATCGATATTTGAAAGGATCCAAGCTGCACAGTCTTTCGAGTCGCTGGGAGGACAAGTGGACGGTTCATTGATGAAGCTTCATTATGATGAAGATTGGAAAAATATCACAGTATCCGAAATGACGCCACCATATAAAGTCATCGTCCAAAAACAGGATGTGCAGGCGTTCAATCATGTTGTCACGAGTTATCAATTGCAGGTCATTAAAACAGATCCGTCGGATCAAGTTGGGGAGTCGGTGTTATATGAACTTGAAATGGAAATCTATTACAGGTAATAACGGACAAAGAGGCAGCTCGTCGGTTTTGGTCATCATGGTACTTTTGATGTTGATCACTTTTGGTGTGCTTGCCATGATGACTTCATATTCTGGTCTCAAGATTTCCAGAAAAAACGCCGAATGGACACAGGCTTTTTATAAACTGGAAAGTATGGCTGGAAATCATTTGGCTGAAATTGAAACTCATATAATCTATTCGGCCGATTTTGCCGATGAATATATACAGGAGATGAGATATAAAGAACCTTCGCCTCAAGGTTTTGATTACCCTTGGCAAGATGAAGTCTACAAGAAATGGCTGGTATCTTCTGAAGAGGATGCACTCAAGGACGAAATCAGGCAATGGATATTTGAAAAGACTCTGACGGAATCGCTCGAGCAGATGAATATTGAATATGAATTGAAAATCGATTCAAAAGGCACTCTAGCATTCATATCGATATCAGATGACAATCGTCATTTCCTGACTCGTCTACAGATTGAGGACAAAGAAATCGCACTTTTGGAATGGAGAGAAGTTCCCGAAGTGTTTGAGTATGACGAAATATTGGAATTTACAGATCCAGGGGGAAATTAATCATGTATGACATTGTGGAATTGCTTAAACAAGCTGTTATAAAAAATGCATCAGACCTGTTCATTACAGTTGGTGTGGCACCAACACTCAAAATACATGGCAATCATGTGGCTTGTGGAGAAGACAAATTGACACCGATCGACTCGGAGCGACTGGTCAAATCCCTGTTCACAAAAGATGAACATTATGGAGAATTTTTAGCCTATGGTGAGAAGGATTTCTCATTCTCGCTCAGAGGTGTGGGAAGATTCAGAATCGATGCCTATACTCAAAGGGGTTCCCATGCGGCAGCGATCAGGGTACTCAAATTTGATCAACTCGATCCGGAAGCGCTTATGATTCCGAGTTCAGTGCTGGATATCAGAAAGAAAACCAAAGGTCTTGTTTTGATTACTGGACCAACCGGCAGTGGAAAATCCACGACTCTATCTTGCATCATTGAGTTGATCAACAAAGAGCGTGCTTGTCATATTTTGACACTTGAAGATCCGATAGAATACATCCACAAGCATGATAAAAGCATTGTGGATCAGCGTGAAATCGGCATTGACACCAGAAGTTATGCAGATGCACTGAGATCTGCACTCAGGCAGGCTCCTGATGTCATTTTGATCGGTGAGATGAGAGATTATGAAACCATGGCGATCGTACTTACCGCCGCCGAGACCGGACATCTCGTGTTTTCAACGCTCCATACTATTGGCGCCGCAAAAACCATCGACCGTATCATAGATGTATTTCCGCCAAACCAGCAACAACAAGTGCGGGTACAACTTTCAACCGTGCTCCAAGGTGTCGTCTCGCAACAATTGATTCCATCAGAGAAACTTGGAAGAGTACCAGCATTTGAAATCATGACTATGAACCACGCCATCAGAAATATGGTCAGGGAAGGTAAAGTGCATCAAATCGATTCGGCGATACATTCCGGTAGATCAGAAGGAATGGTCGGTATGGATTCCAGTCTGGCACGTATGGCAAATGAGGGACTAATCACTATCGAAGAAGCTTTGCTTCATTGTATAAATCATGATACAATCAAAAGATATCTCAAAGATTAATTTATGGAAAGCAGGTGATGACATGTTGCGAAAAAGTATATTACTATTGATTTTGGTAAGCATGTTTCTTGTTGGCGATTTCGGATTCTCCGAGGTCAAACCGATAGTAGACGATTCGGAAAAAAATCTTGGAATCGTTCATATAACCTATAAAAAAGCAGATGCAGCCATCTATAAAGTATTGGTCACAAAAGATGACAAAAAAATTTCATATCCATTCAAAGCGGATGGTGTCACAGAATCATTTCCACTTCAGCTAGGCAACGGCACATACAAAGTCGGTCTTTTAAAGAATGTGGGCGGCACCAAATATGCATATGTCTCTTCGAAGACAATCGTCCTGGATCTGAAAGATCCGAACATCGTTTATTTGAATTCGGTACAAAACGTCAATTGGAACGAAGAGAATGAATCGATTGTATTCGGTAAAGAACTGATCAGACCGACATCTTTCATGAGCACGAAAATCAGAACGCTATATGATTATGTGGTGAAAAATGTCTCGTATGATTATGATAAAATACCGACTCTCACTGCAGAGTATGTTCCAGACATCGATCAGACTTATGCAGACCTAAAAGGAATCTGTTACGATTACAGTGCGCTTTTTGCCAGTATCAAAAGAAGTCAAGGTGTTCCGACCAAACTTGTCAAAGGGTATTCCAAATTTGTGGATGGCTATCATGCTTGGAATGAAATCTATGTGGACGGGGATTGGTACATTATCGATTCGACAGTGGACGCCACGTTGACCGGGGCGAAAATATTCGTGAGAATGTACAAAAGTACAGACGATTATACAAAAGTATATGAGTATTGATGGATAAGGAGTAAGTTATGGTAGTTGTTTTTTTCGCGGAAGGTTTTGAGGAAGTCGAGGCTCTTGCAACTGTAGATGTGCTGAGACGTGCAAAGATAGAAGTGAAAATGATAGGCATCCATGAAAAACTGGTGAGAGGTTCCCATGGCATCAGTGTTGAAATGGATGGTGGTTTTGAGGACATTGGGTCAATTGATAATGTCCAGTGTATCGTACTCCCTGGTGGAATACCTGGAGCCACCAATCTAAAAGCAAGTGCGAAAGTTGGAGAATGGCTTAAAAAAGCAGAGTCAAATGGAAAATATGTGGCTGCGATTTGTGCGGCGCCAATTGTCATAGGTCATTTTGGAATTATGGAAGGCAAGAAATTTACCTGTTATCCTAGCTTTGAAAAAGAATTGCCAAATCATTTGCATATTCCTGAATCGGTTGTTACGGACGGCAAATTGATTACAGCAAAAGGCGTAGGTGTGGCCTTGGATTTCGGACTGGAAATTGTTAAACATCTTAAAGATCCAATCACCAGTGATACACTTAGAGCGCAGATGATGATGAGGAATTAAAAAATAAGAGTATGCGTAGGCATGCTCTAATTTTTTTTAGTCCAATTTTCTCCAGTATATGCTTTTGGCGCCTTTGGTAGTTGAGCCTTTCGCAGTGAAATCCTCTTCTTTCGAACCTGTACCGACACTGATGACGAGCACATAATGTTCGTAGAGTCCTCCGAGCGTGTTGTCAGATGGACTTCTAAGGTCTTCGTAAGTTGCAGCGGCTGTACCAGCTAGTGACTTGATGTATAGTGTTCCGAGCTCCTTCGACCGTTCTTCGCTGGTGCCAGGTTTAACAATGATTGCCACACCGAGCGTGTCACCCTGAGGAATGATTGTAGCTCTTTCTACATCTATGTTTTTCTTGATTTCGTCCGTCGCAATGCCAATCATGGTTTCTGTGACCGGATATAATACTTCGGGTGAGTCTTTGTCCGGATCGGTATCCGTACCAAATCCTGCCGGACCACCATCGAGTGAATCCTTGCCCTCGAGATTGACATCGAGCTCGTCATAAGGTGTTGCAAATCTAAGTATTGCTATTATCAGCAGGATTGATATGATCAAAAATACCAAATGTCTTATTTTAAATTTGTATTTCTTCTTCTCAGTGTCTTCAGGTAGTATTCCTTCTTCTGAGAGCTTGCGCTCCAGTCTTGTTTTTGTGGCTTCGAATCTGTCGACAACACCCGAGACTTCATCGGCATTGATCAGCTCGATGGCTTGATTGCAAATAGTGAGCGCTTCAGTCAAACGGTGTCTTTTTTCAAGGAGTCGGATGGCACTTTCATAGGTTTTTGAGATTTTAGGTGTATATTTCTCAAAAATTTCAAGGTAAATGCCAAGAGCAATTTCTTCATTGATCATTTCCATTTTTTGAGCTTTTTGTGTGAGTATATAGAGTTCGTTAGTTTTTTCAGACATGATTTCACCCCTAATACATTATCGGCAAAAATAGATAAAGTGTTAACAATTTATTCAAAACTTTATGATGATATAAAGTTGACGCTTTTAATCGGATATATTATAATGAATATGATTTCTTAGTAAACAACTAGGGATTAAAGGAGTGTATTGATTTGAAATTATCAACACGAGGCAGATACGGTTTAAAAGCGATGTTTGATTTGGCGCTTTACTACGGTGAAGGCCCGATATCACTAACGAATATTGCCGAAAGACAGGCGATATCGGTCAATTATTTGGAACAATTGATTTCACCGCTCAGAAAAGCTGGATTGGTGGAGAGTGTACGCGGAGCTCAAGGTGGTTACATGTTATCGAGAACTCCAGGCACCATAACAGTAGGAAGCATTTTGACCACTCTTGAAGGGCCACTTGCTCCGACGGATTGTGTTGTCATAGATGGTGGAGATGACCTTTGCGATCACTCTGGATATTGCGTGACCAAAGTCATTTATGAAAAGATTTATGAAAGCATTACCAGTGTAGTCAACTCTATAACTTTACAGCATATGATCGATGATTACGAACAAAATCAAGGTCAGACGATTGTGCATACTATTTGTGAATGCAAGTAGATTTCGGGGAGGGTATCACTTTGAAAAGAATTTATATGGACTATTCGGCGACAACACCAGTAAAACAAGAAGTGCTTGATGCAATGCTTCCATATTTCACTGAGCATTTTGGAAATGCATCCAGTATACACGGGTATGGACAAGATGCAAAAAGAGCTCTTGAGGCTTCCCGCGCGACAATAGCAGGCACAATTGGAGCACCGGCCGATACGTTTTACTTCACAGGCGGAGGTTCTGAAGCGGACAACTGGGCACTAAAAGGCGTCATGAAAGCGAACCTGAGCAAGGGAAACCATCTGATCACATGCAAAATTGAGCATCATGGTATTCTACACACTTGTGAAGCTCTTGAAAAAGAGGGATTCGAAGTCACTTATCTTGATGTGGATTCAGAAGGTATGGTCAGCTTAGGTGAACTTGAGGCGGCTATCAAACCAAGTACCGTCATGATATCCATCATGTTTATCAACAATGAGATCGGTACGATGCAACCGATCGCAGAAATTGGAAAAATCGCTCGTAAAAACGGTTTGATATTCCATACGGATGCGGTTCAGGCACTTGGAAACGTCAAAATCAACGTCGATGAACTCAATGTAGACCTCATGAGTTTTTCGGCTCATAAAATATATGGTCCCAAAGGTATTGGCGGACTTTATATCCGTAAAGGCATCAAAATTCAAAATTTGATAGAAGGTGGCGCACAGGAAAGAAAAAGACGAGCAGGCACTGAAAATATACCGGGTGTGGTCGGGTTTGCAAAAGCTGCGGAAATCGCGCATGCAAATCTTGAAACACATATTGAAACACTGACACGCCTCAGAGATCGACTTGTAAAAGGAATTCTTGAATCTGTGGATTACTCAAAATACAATGGTCATCCGACACTTAGGCATCCGGGCAACGTCAATGTCTGTTTTGAATTCATAGAAGGTGAAGCGCTTCTGCTGAGCCTCAATGCAAAAGGAATTGCAGGATCCAGTGGTTCCGCATGTACATCGGGTTCACTCGATCCGTCACATGTACTTATGTCCATAGGACTGCCTCATGAAATAGCACACGGTTCACTCAGACTTTCACTTGGAGACTTCAATACCGAAGAAGAAGTGGATTATGCTGTGGAATCATTGGTTGAAGTCGTTCATAAACTCAGAATGATGTCACCACTTTATGATAAAGTCAAGGGAGGAAAATAAGACATGTATACAGATAAGGTAATGGATCATTTCATGAATCCTAGAAATGTCGGCGAGATCGAAAACGCTGATGGAATAGGTGAAGTCGGCAACATCAAATGTGGCGACATCATGAGAATTTATATAAAAGTCGAGAACAATGTGATTGAAGATATCAAGTTTAAAACATTCGGTTGTGGTTCTGCAATAGCGGCCTCATCCGTTGCGACAGAGATCATCATGGGTATGACTGTGGAAGACGCGCTCAAAGTGACCAATAAGCAGGTGATAGATGCACTTGGCGGGTTGCCACCGGTTAAAATCCACTGCTCAGTGCTTGCTGAACAAGCGCTCAAAGCCGCAATTTACGACTATGCGACAAAGAACAATTTGGAATTTGAAGGTCTTAAAGGGTATAATCCGGTGGATGATCACGACCATCACGATGTCGTCGATATCGAATTCTAAAAAAAAGCTGTCAATTGTCAGGTTTTGTGGTAAAATGTTTTAAAGTAAATTTATATTTAACGCAATGATGGAGAGGAGTAGATCACACCTCAGAGAGTACGCACCATGCTGAAAGCGTACAAAGTGATTGAAGCAGCTCTTGAGCACCGATTTCGAAATCAGAGTAGAATTCGGCGTTTTGCACACGATAACGTGCCTTAATGACCTTCAGAGTGATTGGATGATTCCAATAAGCAGGGTGGTACCGCGATTACGTCGTCCCTGCATTACGCCACTTCTGGAGGTTTTTTTACGTTAAATGAATCGGGGAGGATTAAGTTATGAAAAAAATGGGACTAAATGAAATCAGAAAAGCTTTTTTGGATTTTTATGAGGAAAAAGGACACTACGTGTCAGCCTCCTATCCACTAGTACCACTGAATGACAAAAGTTTGCTGCTCGTTAATGCGGGAATGCAACCCCTTAAGAATTATTTCACCGGTATTGAGACACCTCCAAATGTGCGTATGGCCACTTGTCAAAAGTGTATTCGTACTGGTGACATTGAAAATGTCGGTGTGACCGCAAGACATGCGACTTTTTTTGAAATGCTTGGAAACTTCTCTTTTGGAGATTATTTTAAAGAAGGCGCAATCAAATTGAGTTGGGAGTTCATCACAGAGGTTCTTGAAATGCCGGTGGACCTTCTTTGGCCATCTGTATATCATGAGGACGATGAAGCGTTTGCAATATGGAGAGATGTTATAGGTGTCCCTGAGGAGAAAATTGTCAGACTCGGCAAAGCGGATAATTTCTGGGAAATCGGAACTGGCCCATGTGGTCCTTGTTCAGAGATCTATTTTGATCGCGGTGAAGCATTTGGTTGTGGAGATCCGGACTGCAAACCCGGCTGTGAATGTGAACGTTATCTAGAGTTTTGGAACCTCGTTTTCACTCAATTCAATAGAGATGAAAACGGCAACTATACAGATCTTGAAAAGAAAAACATAGACACGGGAATGGGGCTTGAGCGTATTGCATGTATCATGCAGGATGTGGATTCCATATTCGAAGTGGACACCATCAAACTCATCCGTGACAAAGTCATCGAAATGTCAGGCGTCACTTATGGTAAAGACCGTAAAACGGATATTTCCGTCAGAATCATCACAGACCATATCAAAGCTGTGACCTTCATGGTTGGCGATGGCATCATGCCAAACAACGAAGGAAGAGGATATGTGCTCAGAAGACTTCTCAGAAGAGCTTCAAGACATGCAAAAATGATCGGTATGTCAGGAGCGGTACTCACAATTCTCGTGGATACTGTTATAGAGGCTTATGGTGTGAGCTATGAGAATCTGATTGAAAGAAAAGACTACATCAAAAAAATAATAGCAATTGAAGAAGAGCGTTTTCAGTCCACCATCGATCAAGGACTTACCATCCTCACCGAATACATGGATGAACTTAAAACAACTGGAAAGACTGAACTCAGTGGTGAGAACGCATTCCGTTTATATGACACCTATGGATTCCCGCTTGAACTCACCAAAGAGATTTTGGATGAATACGAACTTACTATTGATGAAGAATCCTTTGTGGAGCAAATGACCGCTCAAAGAGAGCGTGCACGTGCCGCAAGAGGTAGTGGAGACGAACTGGGTTGGGCGAGTGATGCTGTAAGTCAACTGCCTAAGGAGATTCAGTCGAGATTCGATGGTTACAACAAACTCTCCATGCCGTCCACAGTGACCGCAATAGTCGCTGAAGTCACACTTGAAGAAGCATTTGAGGGAATGGAAGTTTCCTTCATTCTTGATGAGACGCCGTTTTATCCTGAAGGTGGCGGACAAGTCGGCGATGTCGGTATCCTCATGACGGACTCGTTCACTGCTGAAGTGATCGAGACTAAAAAAGGTGTTGGCAACAGAATCGTCCACCATGCCACTGTCACTAAAGGTAAAATCAAAGTAGGAGAAAAAGTTGAAGCTATTGTGGATTTGACCACACGTATGGCTACAGCGAGAAATCATTCAGCTACACATTTACTCCACAAAGCACTTAGAGAGCTTCTTGGAACACATGTTGAACAAGCTGGATCGATGGTCAGCCCAGAGAGACTCAGATTTGACTTCTCTCATTTTGAACCTATATCCGGTGCAGATATCAAAGCCATTGAAAAAATGGTCAACAAACAAGTATTCAGAGCTTTGAACATAGCTACTGAGGAAATGGATATCGAATCAGCAAAAAACAAAGGTGCAATGGCTCTTTTCGGTGAGAAATACGGTGATTCGGTACGGGTTGTCACAATGGGCGACTACAGCGTTGAACTCTGCGGTGGAACTCACCTTAAAAACACTTCTGAAATCGGCATGTTCAAAATCACTTCAGAAACAGGTGTGGCTGCTGGCGTGAGACGAATAGAAGCGACCACGGGAGAAAACGTTTATAATTTGTTAACACAATATGAAGCAAAAATTCAAAGTGTTTCTGATATCCTAAAGACTACTGTACAAGATGTGGAAAACAAAGCGGAAAGCGTTTTGTCTGAAATAAAGGGACTCAACCGTGAAAACGAGCAACTTAAAAACAAACTCGCAAAAAGCTCGCTTGCAGACATCATAGAGCACGTGACCGTGATCAATGGAATTCACATCGTCACTGCGAAATTCGCTGGAATCGATATGAATACGCTTAGAAATATGGGCGACCAGCTTAAAAACAAGTGGGATTCCAGCGTGGTGGTACTTGCCAACGATGCTGGTGACAAGGTTGAACTTCTTGCCATGGTATCAGACGCTGCCATCAAAAATGGGGCACATGCCGGCAATATCATCAGAGAAGTAGCTAAAATCACCGGCGGTGGTGGCGGCGGAAAGCCTAACATGGCTCAAGCCGGTGGCAAGGATGCAGAAAAAATTGATGAAGCTTTACAAAAAGTTTATGCATTATTGTCCTAAAAAGGGTATAATGACACCATACAAAGGGGGTTGTTATCATGAATAATACTAGAAAATTCAGCGTTGAGGAATTCCTTGAACAAGGCGATCAAAAGGATATTCTGCTATATGTTTACAACGCATTGGAAGAAAAGGGATATAATCCCGTCAACCAACTCGTAGGATACCTCATTACCGGAGATCCGACCTATATCACAACTTTCAATGACGCTCGTACTATGATCAAAAAAATTGAACGTGATGAAATCCTCGAAGAATTGGTGACTCATTATATCGACAGTCATAAAAAATGATATACAATGAACTTGGAAATACAGGAATCAAAGTTTCAAAAATCTGTTTCGGCAGTTTGACGATGGGCCCTCTCCAACGCAATTTAAGCGTTTCAGAGGGCGCATCCTTAATCGAGTATGCATTCGAAAAGGGCGTCAATTTCATTGATACCGCGGAACTGTACGAAACCAATGCGCATATCGCCAAAGCGCTGAAAACAATCCCAAGAGATGAATTCGTCATCGCCAGCAAGTGTTACGCCTATTCGGCGGAAACAGCAGAGCAAAGCCTTGGAAAAGCACTGAAGGAACTTGAAACCGATTATTTGGATGTGTTCATGTTGCATGAACAGATGAGTGTCCATACGATTAAAGGCCATTATGAGGCTATAGAATATTTACTCAGAATGAAAGAAAAAGGTGTTATCAGGGCTTTTGGTATATCAACACATTATGTGGAAGCCGTCCGCGCTGCACTCAGGTATCCTGAAATTGAGGTGATTCACCCGATTGTCAATATAAATGGACTCGGGATACAAGATGGATCAATGGCGGATATGGAAACTGCACTGAAAACATTTAAGAGTAATGGTGGTGGCATATTTGGCATGAAACCGCTCGGTGGTGGAAATCTTCTTTCCTCAATCGACGCTTGTTTTGATTTTGTGCTGGGTAGAGATTATTTGGATGCCATCGCTTTTGGCATGCAAAGCCGAGATGAAATTGATTACAATGTCAACCGGATCCTAGGTGAACCGATTGATTTGAACTTAAAAAACACACTAATGAAGCAGAAAAAATCTCTTCAAATCGCTGAATGGTGCACGAAGTGTGGGGCATGTATAAAAAAATGCGACCACAAGGCACTGAGTATGGGATCTGATGGAGTGGAAATCGATAGGTCGAGATGCGTACTTTGTGGGTATTGCGCCTCTGTATGCCCTGAATTCTGCATAAAAGTGTATTAAAGATTGTTTGTTATCATCAAATGAGATATACTGGAGGATATGGTTAATGAGAATAATGGGTTTGGACGTTGGCGACAAAAAGATTGGTGTGGCCATCAGTGACTCGCTTTTGATCACAGCACAAGGTAAGGAAACCCTTTTTCGTGAATCCTTAAAAGTGGATCTCGATAAGTTGATTGAATATATCAATGAGTATGATGTGCATAAGATTGTGGTAGGTATGCCGCTCAACATGAACGGGTCCCTTGGACCACAAGGTGAAAAGACAAAGCAATTTGTCGCTAAATTAGAAAAAAAATTGATTCATTCCACACGTATTGATCGTGAAATCGAAATTGTATATTGGGACGAACGAATGACGACGATGGGTGCAACCCGTAGTTTGATCGAAACGGACATGAGCCGCAAGAAACGAAAAGGTGTTGTAGACACAGTCGCGGCGGTATTGATTTTACAAGGTTATCTGGATGGAAATAGAATGGTTTAAAAAATAAATTTTAGAAGAGGTGTTTAATGAAAAAAGAAGAGAGTTTGTTCGAAGTGGTTTATGACCAAGATCACGAGCATGAAGAGAGTGACGTAGTGGAATTGTTCGATGAGAACGGCGTGGCTGTGAAGTTCAACATCATTGCCAACCTTGAACTGGACGATCAAGAGTATGCGATCCTTTCAAATGTGAACGATGAAGAAGAAGTGCTTATTTTCAAAGTAATGGAAGAAAACGATGAATTTGTTTTTGAAAGCATTGAAAACGAAGAGGAACTGGATGCTGTAATTGAAGCATACAATGAACTATTGGATGAAGAAGAAATAGAAGAATAGGCTGGATATACCACTTCTGTGTGGTAAAATGATTAAAAGAATTTAAGTGCTGAGGTGTTTATATGGATTCGTGTCATGATGGATATAAGAAAAAATTAAAAGAGGCCGGTTACAAACTGACGCCTCAAAGAATTGCGATTATTAATGTCATAGCTGAAAATAAAGGTGAACATCTAAGTACTGAGGAAATATATGATATTGTAAAGCAAAGGAATCCTGAAATGGGATTGGCAACTGTTTATAGAACACTACAAATGTTGGATGAGCTGGAAGTCGTATCCTCTCTTAATTTAGAGGACGGCTGCATTCGTTATGAACTTTATTGTGACGACGGAGCTCACAACCATCACCATCTGATTTGTACTAGATGTGGTGATGTGCTTGAAGTAGAAGGCGATTTACTCGAACAATTGGAACTTAAAATTGAAAGCGAATACGATTTCAAGATTGTCGATCATAAATTGAAATTCTACGGAATATGCAAGAAATGTAAAAACCTTGTTTAGTACAGGGTTTATTTTTCGTAAATAGCAAATCACAACTGGAACCTTTGTCATAATGATCTTAAACGTTTAGCAGGATCGGACAATATTAGCGCTAAACATATAATATTACGAGGTGTAAATATGACAAACCAAAAACCGAACAACAATTTCAAGAAAAAAAGAACCAACAAACCAAAAGAGAACCTGGAAGAGAATTTAGTGACAAGCTTAGATTCATCCCTGAAAATCATTCCTCTGGGAGGTCTAGAGGAAATCGGCAAAAACATGACAGTGTACCAATATGAAGATGATATCGTTATCGTAGACTGCGGTATGGCTTTCCCTGAAGATGAACTTCTCGGAATCGACGTCGTTATTCCGGACATCACTTACCTCAAGAGAAACGCATCTAAAATCAGAGGAATCGTTTTGACGCATGGTCATGAGGACCATATCGGTTCATTGCCGTATTTCCTGAAGGAAATCAATGTACCGATTTACGGGACCCGTCTGACACTAGGACTTGTTGAAAACAAGATGAAGGAGCACAGACTGAATCCAAAACTCATCACCATCGCACCTGGAGATCACATCAAGCTTGGTGTATTCGATCTGGAACCGGTAAGAGTGTGTCATAGTATAGCGGATGCCGTAGCATACGCAATCACAACACCTCACGGAGTAATCGTTCATACGGGTGATTTCAAAATTGATTTTACTCCTATAGATGGTCAAACTACAGACCTCCATCGTTTTGCAGAACTAGGACGTGCAGGTGTGCTTGCCCTTCTTGCGGACAGCACAAACGTGGTCAGAGAAGGTTATACCATGTCCGAAGTCACTGTTGGTGACACTTTTGAACAAATTTTCAGACACGCGACATCAAGAATCATAGTAGCCTCATTTTCATCCAATATCCACAGAGTCCAACAAGTTGTGAATGCGGCGAGTATGAACAACAGAAAAGTGGCATTCTCTGGAAGAAGCATGGTCAATGTATCCAATGTCGCTATGAATCTTGGGTATCTGAAAGTCGATGAGGACATGTTGATCGACATCAAAGACATCGACAGATATCCTGACAATGAGCTAGTGGTCATAACAACGGGGTCACAAGGTGAGCCGATGAGTGCTTTAGCCAGAATGGCAAACTCTGAGCATAGAAACATGGAAATCAGAAAAGGTGACCTGGTCATCTTATCTTCATCCGCTATCCCCGGCAATGAAAAGTCGGTTTACAGAATCATCAATCAACTCACTAAAAAAGGTGCGACTATGATCTATGAGTCGCTTGCTGACGTACACGTTTCCGGTCACGCTAAAGCGGAAGAACTTAAATTGATGCATTCGCTTGTCAAACCTAAATACTTTATGCCTGTGCATGGCGAATCCGTTCACCTTGAGAGACATAAAGAGCTTGCGATCGATCTTGGAATGAACGACAAAGATGTATTCATTCTTGCTAACGGCAACGTTCTGGAATTTGATGGTACCAGCGCCAAATTGGCAAAATCCGTCCCATCAGGACGCGTCTTCATCGACGGACTTGGAGTTGGTGACGTAGGCAACATAGTGCTCAGAGACAGAAAGCATCTTTCTGAGGATGGCTTGATCATCATCGTAGTCGCCATCTCAAGCGCCACTGGTGAAGTCATCAACGGACCGGACCTCATTTCCAGAGGATTCGTCTATGTCAGAGAATCTGAAACTTTGATGGAAAGTGCCCGTGCGGTTGTGGATGCGGAACTGAAAAAATGCTACGAAAAGAACATCAAAGACTGGGCTTCACTGAAGTCATCCGTCAGAGATGCACTCAGCCAAAACACAAAGCGTTCACCAATGATTTTACCGGTTTTCATGGAAGTTTAAAAACCACTGAATATGGGGGAAATAAATGAAAAAAATAATATTGGTACTGATTTTGATGGTCACACTTTCGCTAATGTCGGGGTGTGCATCTGTCCTTGAAAAATATAACGGACCTGTGGATGAAAGCGACACAAGCACATTTGTGGTCACTGTAGCTCCGGGTTCGAGCACTACCGGTATAGCCAATCTTTTGTATGAGGAAGGGTTGATTCAAAATGTCAACGCTTTCAAAGCAAAGGTAAAACTGCTTGAAGTGGACGGTCAGATGAAGGCGGGAGATTACATGCTCTCACCTTCTATGTCTGCCGAGACCATTATTGATAAACTGGTGGATGGAGAAATTTTCGTTGAAACCAACAAATTCACAATTCCTGAGGGCTATGAGATCAGACAAATTGTCGACAAACTCGTGGAACAAGGTATTGTGGATCGTGATGTTTTCATGGATGTTCTCGAAAATCATCCTTTTGACTATGCTTTCCTCGAAGGTGTGGATCGAAGTAAAAAGCTTGAAGGCTACCTGTTCCCGGACACTTATGAAGTTCTAAAGAGTGCCGATGAGGTCGCAATAGTCGATAGAATGCTCAAAAGATTCGGTGAAGTATTCAAACCCGAGTATTATGATCGAGCAACGGAACTTGGTATGACGGTTGATGAAGTGGTGACACTGGCTTCCATCATTGAGCGTGAGGCTCGTGTGGCTGAAGAATTTGAAATCGTATCCAGCGTGTTTCATAACCGCATGGAAATCGGTATGGCACTACAGTCATGCGCTACGGTTCAATACATTTTACAGGAACGTAAACCTGTTTTGTCTTTTGCAGATACAGAGATTAAAGACCCATACAACACCTATATCAATGCGGGGCTTACTCCGTCACCTATAGCTTCACCGGGTGAACTTGCCATCAAGTCGGCTCTTTATCCCGCTGAAACAAATTATCTTTATTTTGTGACCACTGAAAAGAATGATGGCACCCACTACTTCAACGAAACACTAGCAGGTCACAACAGGGATGCCAAGAAGGGAAATTGATGACATGTCCGACCACAACATAGTCGATGAGCACGTCGAACATTATATCAGGACACTACTGCCGAAATCCACTGGACTTTTAGGCGAGCTAGAACGTTATGCAGTTGAAAACCTGGTACCGATTGTTCAGCCTGAAATTGCCCAATACCTAAAAGTGCTGATGAAAGTTCAAAAGCCTGTTAGGATTTTAGAAATCGGTACTGCAATCGGTTATTCTGCGACACTTATGGCGGAGCAGATGGATCGAGGGGTAATCGAAACCATAGAACTGAAAATGGAAATGGTGGAGAAAGCCAGTGAGACCTTTGAAAAATTGAAACTCTACAAGCCGGATGTTGAAATTATACAACACCATGGTGACGCCATATCCATCCTTGAGCAAATGAATGGTGAGTTTGACATGATCTTCATTGATGCTTCAAAAGGTCATTACAAAGCGTTTTTCGAGCTGTGTATGCCCATGTTGAAGCCGCGCGGACTGATTGTGTCGGACAATGTGCTTTACAAAGGTATGGTAGCCACCAATCTTTATCTGGTACGCAGAAAAATAACTATAGTCAAAAGAATGAGAACCTATCTTGATTTCATATCCAATCACCCAGAACTCGACACAACAGTGCTGCCGATGGGAGATGGTTTGGCAATCAGTTACAAAAAGGAGGCCGATGGCGCATGAAGCGCATTGAATTATTAGCGCCCGCAGGCGACTTACAAAAATTGAAATTCGCAATTCTTTACGGTGCTGACGCCGTGTATATCGGAGGTCAGGTATTTGGATTAAGAGCAGCTGCGAAGAATTTTTCATTTGAGGATATGAAAGAAGGAATCGCCTTCGCACATGAAAGAGGGAAGAAAGTATTTTTGACCCTCAATATAATTCCACACAATGAAGACATCCACTATTTGGAAGAATATATCAGCGCAATCAAGGACCTCGATTTGGATGCAGTCATATTATCCGATCCAGGAACTTTGATGTTCGTGAAAAAGTATGCGCCAAATCTTGAAGTGCATCTGAGCACACAGGCAAACAACACCAACTATATGAGTGCGACGTTTTGGCACGAGCAAGGTGTTAAAAGAGTGATTCTCGCAAGAGAACTATCTTTTGATGAAATTGCCGAAATCAGAAAAAATACACCAATGACACTTGAATTCGAAGCTTTCATGCACGGTGCGATGTGCATATCCTATTCAGGCAGATGCCTCATCAGCAATTACATGACAGGGCGTGACGCAAACAGAGGTGCTTGTGCACAACCTTGCCGCTGGGAGTACAATCTTGTGGAAAAAACCAGACCGGATGAAAGTTATCCAGTGGTTGAAACCGAAGATGGCACATTTTTCTTCAATTCAAAAGATTTGTGCACAATCAATATGGTTCCGGAGTTGATTCGTTCGGGCCTTGACAGTTTAAAAATAGAAGGACGAATGAAAAGTGTTTATTATGTGGCCAATGTGGTAAGAGCATACCGTAAAGCCATAGATACTTTCTATAAAGATCCTGAGAACTTCGTCTATGATCCAGAGTGGTTCGATGAGATCAAAAAAGCATCACACCGCGAGTTCACAAATGGTTTCTATACGGGAAAACCGGATCACAATTCCCAGCTTTACGGCTCGAGTGCCTATATCAGAAGCTATGATTTCATCGGAGTTGTTGAGTCTTATGATGAAAAAACAAAAGTCGCGACAGTGGAACAAAGAAACAATTTCAAGGTCGGTGACAAAATTGAGATCATAGGACCGGATTATTTCTATGCGGAGCAAATCATCGAGGAGATCATCAATTCAAAAGACGAGTCGGTCAAGGTGGCGCCTCATGCGCAACAAATCATACGTATTCCAATGGATGTTCCTGTGGAGCCGTATTATATACTCAGAAAAGCAAAGGAGAATTAGAATGGGCAAGCCTATCGTTATCGGGGTTTCCGGAGGTACGGGTTCTGGAAAAAGCACTGTGGCACAATCCATATTTCAGTCGCTTCCGGATGAGAACATCCTGATTTTGGAACAAGATGCTTATTACAAGGACCAAAGTCATTTGTCCTATGAGGAACGAATCAAGACCAATTACGACCATCCTATGGCGTTTGATACGGATTTGCTCATTGAACATATAAAGCTGTTATGCGATCATAAACCCATTCAAAAACCCATATACAATTTCGCCAACCACAACCGCGAAAAAGATTCCATTTTGGTTTATCCGCGTGAGATCATCATCTTGGAAGGCATCATGATTCTCGAGGACAAACGACTCAGAAAATTGATGGATATCAAGATTTTCGTAGACACTGATGCCGATGTGAGAATCATCAGAAGAATCACTCGTGACATCAATGAACGCGGGAGAACACTGGAATCGGTAATCGAGCAATATCTCACCACGGTAAAACCGGCACATGAGCAATTTATTGAACCAATGAAGAAATATGCGGATATCATCATACCAGAAGGTGGATACAACAAAGTGGCCATTGATCTGATGACTACAAAAGTGCTATCCATCATCAACTCAAAGAATCAGTAAGGCGGCTCAAATGATCAATCAAATGATTAGAAATGCAGTGGAAAAAGAGGCAACCAATATTCATATCGCACCAGGGGCAGGACCATTGATTCGTGTGAATGGCAAAGTGAAGGCGCTTGATGATGAGCAAATCATGTCACATGATCATGTCATGTCTGTTTTGAATGAACTTTGCACTGAAGCGCAACTGGATGCTTTAAATCAAAACGGTGAACTTTATTTCGGATATTCCATACCTGAAGTGGGAAGGTTCAGAGTCAACGTTCTCAAGCAAAGAGGTTCATACAGTTTGTCGATTCGAATTTTGAAACTCGTGATTCCGGACAAGTCGGAACTTGGACTTCCCGAACATTTGTATGAGCTTCTTGAAAAGGGACAAGGTCTATTTTTGGTCAGCGGCGCATCTGGAACCGGAAGGTCCACTACCATCGCTTCCCTCATTCAACATATCAATTCCACCAAACGCGTCCACATCATGACGATTGAATCTCCGATTGAGTACCTGTTCAAACATGACAAATCTATAGTGATCCAAAGAGATGTCGGAACAGATTGCGTCGACTTTTATGAAGGTCTGAGCAGTGCGATGCTTCATGATCCGGATGTCATTATGATTTCCGAAATCAACTCTGAACGCATGCAAGATTTGGCGTTAAAACTTGCTGAAGCGGGTAAACTAGTCATAGCGGGATACTCGGGAAACAATGCGATCTCAGCACTTGGTGGTTTTCTTTTTTCCGAGCAAGCAGAGCGTAAACAAATCAGAAAGCATAAATTGGCTTCGGTATTGCTCGGTATCATTTCTCAACAACTTGTTCCAAGTAAAGATCAAGATATCAGGCTGCTCGGTTATGAGCTTTTGCTGATGAACAATGTGGTCAAATCAAATATCATTTCCGATAATTTGGCTGAAATACAAAACACTTTGATTGCCGGAAGAAGACAAGGCATGGTATCCATGGACGCGTGTCTTTATGAGATGTTTTCATGTGGTGCCATCACTAGGGATACTTTGTATCGGTACTGTACAGACACCGAAGTGGTGAAACGGCTCGAGAAGTCAATCATATAGGAGCATATTATGAATAATTTGATTCTTATAGGAATGATGGGATCGGGAAAATCCACTATCGGAAGGGCTATCGCTGATAAACTCGGATGGAAACATCTTGATACCGACAAAATGATCGAGGATATGCAAGGGATGACTATCAGAGAAATCTTTGATCGCTATGGTGAAAGTCATTTCAGGTCACTTGAGGCAAAATTGGTCGAACAGCTGAAGACGGTGGAGTCCACTGTTATCTCAACGGGTGGGGGAATCATACTCAATCACTTGAATACAATGGTGTTAAAAGAAATGGGGCTTATCGTTTATTTGCGAGCACTTCCCAAAACACTTAATGCCAATCTTGAAGGGCATACTAAGAGCAGACCGCTACTTGACCATCAGAGCATTGAGGTTATTTATAAGGTTCGAGATCCGCTTTATCGGAATTCTGCCGAACTTGTGATTGACACAGATTCACTTAACAATCAGGAAATAATTGATGTGATTTCACATCGTTTGAAGGGGTGAGGTCATGAAAGTGCTTGTAATTCAGGGACCTAATCTGAATCGATTGGGAAAAAGAACCGAATTCCATTATGGAGCAATGACCCTTGAGATGTTAAACAGTGAAATCCATGATTATGGCAAGTCGATTGGAATATATACAGATTTTCTCCAGTCCAATCACGAAGGACAACTAATCGATTGGATCCATGAGTCTGAGCAAAAGTATGATGCGGTTTTGATCAACCCTGGAGCTTTTACCCATTACAGCTACGCGATTCGGGATGCCATCGAAAGTGTCGATATCCCATTTGTCGAAGTCCATCTTTCCAACATTTATGAACGTGAAACTTTCAGACATGTATCTGTGATCGCACCCGTGTGCAGAAAACAGGTTTATGGAATGAAGGAGAAGAGTTACTTTGAAGCATTGGATTATTTAAGGACATTGCTATAACGGAATACTTCTGATAAAATTTTATTGATAATAGCATTCTTGACAATCCATAGGATTTATAAGTATAATAAATGGTGGTTTACAATTGAATATATTTGGAGGTTAGCATGATAGCTGCGAGTGATTTTAGAAAAGGGGTTACATTTGAAATAAACGGCGAACCTTTTGTAGTTGTAGATTTTCAACACGTAAAGCCTGGTAAGGGTGCTGCGTTTGTTAGGACCAAGTACAAAAGTTTGTTGAACGGTACCATCAGAGAGCAAGCGTTCAACCCGTCTGAAAAATTCCCAAGAGCACATATTGAGACTAAAGAAATGCAGTATTTATACAGTGAAGGCGATTTGTATTATTTCATGGACAATGAGACATATGATCAAATTCCACTCTCTGCTGAACAAGTTGAGGATGCGATTCTTTATATCAAAGAAAACGACAACGCTACACTTAAGTTTTACAAAGGCAAGTGTTTCCTTGTTGAGCCGCCTAACTTTGTAATTTTGATAGTCACTGAATCCGAGCCAGGTGTAAAAGGTGACACAGCTACAAACGTCACTAAGAAAGCAATCGTTGAAACCGGTGCTGAGATCTATGTGCCGACGTTTGTCAACGAAGGCGACAAGATCAAGATCGACACACGTACCGGCGAGTACTTGTCGAGAGCATAAATGTTTAACTCAGCTAACGCTGTTTTAATAAAAAATACCCACTAAGGAGGGAAACACATGAGCTATATGCATGAAAGAGTTGCTTATCTTAAGGGATTGGCAGAAGGCATGGAAGTGGATAAGGACTCGAAAGAGGGCAAATTGTTGCTTCAAATCATCGACGTACTCGAAGACTTTGCCGAAGAAGTAGAGGAAGTCTATGATGAATTGGATGACCTTAGTGACGCAATCGTCGAGCTTGACGAATATGTGGATTCCATCGACGAAGATCTGTCTGACATTGAAGATGAGTTTTATGACTTAGACGATGAAGATGACGATTTTGATGACGATTACGAAGAAGTTGAGTGTCCTGAATGTGGGGAAAGCGTTTTTGTTGAAAGTCAATTGATTGACAAAGGCGAAGAAGTGGAATGCCCAAGTTGTGGTGTCATAATTGAATTTTCTGATGATTGTGAATGCTGCGGCGATGAAGACTGCAAATGTTGTGAAGATGAAGAAGCAGAAGCAGAAGCAGAAGCAGAAGACAAGTAAGAATGTAGACCCTGTCGTGGGAAACCATGATGGGGTTTTTCACTTTTATTTGTATTAAAACGCCAACTTTGTTATAATTGATATGACTATTAATGAGTTTATTAAATTGATAAGATAGATGGATTGGGAGGCTTATATGGCTGAAAATATGACTATTGATTCTTTAAAACACGGCAACGTGAACATCGCTGATGATGTAATAGGTGTAATCGCATCGATTGCTGCTTCGGAGATTGAAGGAATCAAAGGACTTAGTGGTACACTTTCTGAAGAAGTTATGGAAATTATGGGTAAGAAGACTTTTCATAAAGGTGTTTATGTCGAAATGGAGAACAACATTGCGACAGTAAATCTTAGCGTTGTCATGGATTATGGCACGAAGATCGACGACACTGCAGTACTTGTACAGGAAAACGTGAAGCTTGCCATCGAGTCCATGACAGGTGTACAGGTTGCGGCTGTGAATGTCACAGTTGAGAACATCATTATTAAAAAAGAAAATAAGTAAGAAAGTTTGAAAAGACTGGCTTCATTGAAGTTGGTCATTTTCATGTAAGGAGGATACATGAATCGCGCAAGAAGTCGTGAGGTTGTTATGGAAATAATGTATCAGATGGAAATCCATAAAACGTATGAAATGGACGATATGGAAAAGTTTTTGGTGCATTATGAGGAAGTTCTGGATCTACCGTACATCCATAGATTGGTAGAGTTGTGGCTGACCCATCGTAGTGACGTGGAAGGCAAGATCACCGAACATCTTAAGGGTTGGAAACTCGATCGTATCGCCAAAATTGATTTGGCCATATTGAGACTAGGCATCACTGAGCTTATTTATGCTGATGATATTCCTAGAAAAGTCAGTATAAATGAGGCGGTCAATTTGGCTAAAAAGTATGTCGATGAAAAATCGGGTAAATTTGTCAATGGTGTACTCAGTCATTTCGCAGAAGAGGAATAAATTATGATACTTGGCATTGATACAAGTTGTTACACGACCTCCTTCATAGTGTTGTCAATTGAAACAGGAGAAATTCTTTTTGAGGACAACAGAATGCTGAAAGTGAAGAATGGAGAACGTGGATTGCGTCAATCCGAAGGTTTTTTCATGCACTCAGGACAATTGACTGAAATATTTGAAAAAATGTCTCGTCAGTTACCTGTTGCTGGATTAAAAGCAATCGCACTAAGCAGTAAACCCAGAAATATAGAAGATTCCTATATGCCAGTATTTCATGCTGGTCTTTTGTTTTGCAGGAATATTTCAAATGCACTTGGTATTCCACTTTATGAGTTTTCGCATCAGGAAGGTCACATCAAAGCAGCACTTAAGACGTGTGGACTGGATGATGAGCCTTCTCATTTTATTTCTATGCACCTTTCAGGTGGCACAACTGAACTATTGGATGTGAAAAATGAGGGTGATAGATATGAAATTAATATCATAGGTAGAACACTGGATATCAATTTCGGTCAATTGATTGATCGGATCGGTGTGAAACTCGGACTCCCCTTTCCAGCAGGAAGAGCGATGGATGAACTTGCAGGAACTTCAGATTGTGAAGCATTCTTTAAGGTCGATTTCAAATTCCATGAGGATTTCAATATTTCGGGACTGGAAAACAAATATACGCAGATGATGGAAACACATGAACCGGCATATGTCTGTAAGCACATTTTCAACACGATTGGCAGAGTGCTCGAACTATGGATCAAAGATAGGGAAGAGAACATACCAATCATACTGGCAGGTGGTGTGGCATCCAATAGGATCATCAAAACCTATCTTGGACAAAATGACAGATATGGATCTGTCTATTTCGCCAGTCCAGACTATTCGAGAGACAACGCACTAGGAATTGCCGAGCTGGGTAGAGCAAGGTATTGGAGGAGATAAGACGTGATAAAAATGAAAGCGTTCACCGTGACTGAAATCACTAGATATATAAAGCGCATCATCGGAGCCGATCCTATTCTCAATAATGTGATTATCGAAGGTGAAATCTCGAATTTCACTAGACATTCGAGTGGTCACTGTTATTTTACGCTTAAGGACGATCAAAGCAAGATGACGTGTGTTCTATTTTCCCAGTATGTCACAGAGAATGTCAATACTTTAAAAAACGGGGATAAAGTTCACGCCAAAGGTCAAATCACTATTTTTGAAAGGGACGGCAAATATCAACTGTACGTCCAAGAAATTGAAAATATAGGTCTTGGCGCACTTCACATCAAATTTCAGTTATTAAAGGAATCTCTTGAGAAAAAGGGTTTCTTCGATATGAAATACAAGAAAAAATTACCTGAACTGCCAAAGCGCATCGGTGTAATCACATCACCGACTGGTGCGGCAATTCAGGATATCATATCAGTCGCAAAAAGAAGATCTACATATTCGGAACTTCTGATCTATCCGGTCAGAGTACAAGGCGAAGGATCAAGTGCAGAGATTGTAAGGGCTATAAAATATTTCAACGATAAGAATCCTGTGGATCTGATAGTATTGGCACGAGGTGGTGGATCCATAGAGGAACTCTGGTCTTTCAATGAGGAAAATGTAGCAGAGGCGATTTTTCGCTCGGAGGTTCCAATCATAACCGGTGTAGGACATGAGACAGATTTCACGATCAGCGATTTTGTGGCCGACCACAGAGCACCCACACCATCAGCTGCAGCAGAAATCGCAGTAAAATCAAAAGAGGAAATTCGTCTGATGATCAACAAGTCACTTCAGAGCATCATGCTGCAAGTCAATCGGAAAGTTGAACTCAAAGCTGCCAGACTTGAACGTTACTCAGAAAAAATGTTGGCGGATTTAGTGAGCAAATACACAGAAAAGAAACTACAAAAGTTGGAATATCTACATGAACGGAGTATCAGTAAGATGAAGAACTTCACTGCCATGGAACGTTCGAGACTGAGTGCCTATGGCTCCCAGCTCAATGCACTCAGCCCGCTAGGGGTGTTGTCCAGAGGGTATGGGATTGTCTCAAAGGATGATGTCGTCATAGGGACTGTTGAACAATTGGCTCAGGGTGATCAGATTGCGATTCAGTTCGTGGATGGCAAAGCGACAGGTACTGTGAATACTGTGGAGAAAAGTGTAGAAATGCAGGAAAGTGAGGCTGAACATGGCAGCAAAGAAAAGTAATTTCGAAGAAAAACTGAACCGTTTGCAGGAAATAGCAAATGCACTGGAAAAAGGAGAGCTTTCTCTTGAAGAAATGTTGAAAGCATTCGAAGAGGGCATTAAAGTATATAGAGAATGCAATACAATACTTGAATCGACCGAAGCAAAGATTCAAATGTTGATGACGGAAGAATAGGAGCAGGTCATGAATTTTGAAAACCGTTTGAAGGAACATTTTGAAAGAGTTGAAAGCGTAATTCAAGGAAGTTTTGATGGTGAATCACCAGCACATGGCATCATTCGGGAGTCGATGATGTACAGTTTGAATGCCGGTGGAAAAAGACTGCGTCCCGCTCTATTGATGGAAGTCAACAAGCTATATGGTGGAGATGAGGAGGCGGCAGTCCAGTTTGCTCTAGCACTTGAGATGATTCACACTTATTCATTGATTCACGATGATCTTCCTTGTATGGATGATGATGATCTGAGACGTGGCAAACCTACCAATCATATCATGTTCGGGTATGACATAGCAGTTTTGGCCGGTGATGGATTATTGAATCTGGCAGCTGAGGTCATGCTTGAGACAGTTATCAAAAACAACTATTTGCCCAATTTCATAGATGCCATGCGAGAAATCTTGAAAGCATCCGGTCCAAGTGGTATGATATTAGGGCAAGTAGCTGATATCAAGTATGAAACAGAAAGTATGAATCGTGAAACCCTTGATTTTATCAATAAAAATAAAACTGGAAAATTGATTGTCGCAGCACTCACCGCAGGGGGTCTACTTGCAAACGCTCCTGTAGAGGACGTCGCGCTTTTAGGCAAAATCGGTGAGGATATGGGACTGATGTTCCAAATGGTTGACGATGTGCTCGATCTTACCGGAGATCCAGAGAAACTTGGTAAGCGAACTCAAATGGATGTCAAGAACGATAAAAGGACTTATCCGATGCTCATTGGGATAGATGAGGTTAAAACTCAAATCAAAGCTTATGAGAATCGGTTGATGGATTATTTGGATAGACTGAGTGTCGACACTGAATTTCTAAAGGAATTGGTGCATTTTTTAGCACTCAGGGATTATTGACAAGGAGGCAGTATGGCGGATTTTATGGATGAGATTGTTGCCAACAAGGTATTTATCGCTGCAATGGTTTCATGGATTATTGCCCAAACATTCAAAGTATTGATTTCACTGATGGTGGATAAAGAATTTAAATTCGAGAGATTTCATGGTTCAGGCGGAATGCCGAGTTCACATACCGCTACCATAGTTGCGGCATCTACAGCAATCGGAATTACCGATGGTTGGTCATCTTCGGTGTATGCTCTTTCACTGATTATGGCTTTCATTGTGATGTACGACGCATCTGGTGTACGCAGATCAGTGGGAAAACAAGCGAAATTACTCAATGACATCATAAAAGACCTTTATAAGCACAAACATCTCGAAGAAGAGAAACTTAAGGAACTTGTGGGGCACAAACCCACAGAAGTTGCAGTTGGCGCACTCCTGGGGATTTTAGTTGCCAACATCTTAGTTTAGAAAATAAAAAGAGGCACAGTATTCTAGTCAGAAATTCTAATTCTGAAGGCGGGGCTAAAAATTCGCTAGAGGGCACATCGATGAAGTTCCTGGTTCTTGCTTGAGACGCCCAGTCTCGGGTTGGAGTTGGGAGTAAGGGTACGGGGGCAAACTACAATGGCATGTAGAGCTTGACCCTCAGCCTGTGGAGACTCGTTTCGACGAGATTAAACCTGCATGTGGTCGAAAGGCTTAGTGCAGAGTAGCCTGCCTTGAGTGGTGGCGGTAGACGAAGGTTTAGGTTCATGTGAATTGGCCAATTCACAAGGATTATTGCCGATCCAAACCGTTGTTGCAAAAGAGGCTAGGAATTAGAACGCCTGTTGAGGAAAGCTCCTAGACTGTATTTAGGTCGATCGGGGATTGAAGTGTGGACTAAGTGGTAGTCTAGTCTTGCAATATGGAAACATTGCAAATAGGTTTTTAAAGGGAAACCGCTATTTTGGCGACAGAACAGCAAACCTATGGGAAATCCTACTAGACCTAAGCCGCAGAATTAATCCGATTGATCGCCTCCTTTCATTATATATAAGGTGACAAACAAATGAAAAAAAAGATTACAATCAATAGAAAATGGATTCTACACACCTTCTTGATGACCTTCATTCTGGCGGTAATATTCAGTATCGTTTCTGAAGCCTTGATCAGACAGGTGAATATAGTCGTCGCGATACTTCTGCTCCTAGTGATTGTTTCAGTGGGCGTTTTTTTTGACGCCATAGGAATTGCGGTCGCAGCGGCTGATGAAAAGCCATTTCACGCTATGGCGGCATCAAGGGTGAAAAGTGCAAAATACTCCATTAGATTGCTCAAGAACGCATCAAAGGTTTCCAATTTTTGCAACGATGTCATAGGTGATATTGCAGGGATTGTCAGTGGTACAACTATCGGAATCATCATGGGATTTTTCAAACAATACAATATCGACCCTGAAATACAGGTTTATATCACGATTGCTTTCAGCGGTGTGGTTGCCGCACTCACAGTAGGCGGTAAAGCCATCGGTAAGGAAATTGCGATTTCAAAATCCAAAGAGGTTGTTGATTTAACAGGTAAAGTGATCTATTTTTTTGATGTATTGACGCTCAAAAAAACATTTGCACACAATGTGAAAATCAGAAAGGAATAATATATGTACAAATACTTGGATGCCATCAAAGGGCCTGAGGATTTAAAAAAACTAACTGTTGAAGAACTCAAAGTGCTCGCCTATGAGGTGAGGCTCTTTTTAATAGATACCGTATCAAAAACCGGGGGGCATCTCGCTTCCAATTTAGGGGTTGTGGAACTTACAATCGCCTTGCATTATGTTTTTGACTCTCCGGTAGACCACATCATTTGGGATGTGAGTCATCAAGCCTATGTCCATAAGATTTTAACTGGAAGACAAGCAGGATTTGAGTCATTAAGACAATTGGGCGGTATGAGTGGATTCGTCAAACGCGCGGAATCGGCTCATGACAAATTTGATACCGGACACAGCAGCACTTCCATATCGGCAGGCGTTGGTGTGTCACTAGCGCGTGACCTGAAGGGCGAAGATTTCGATGTAGTGGCCGTCATTGGAGATGGTGCGATGACAGGAGGAATGGCTTTTGAAGCCATGAATCACCTGGGACATTCAAATACCAATATGAAAATTATACTCAACGACAACGAGATGTCCATTTCAAAGAATGTCGGTGGTCTTTCAACGGCATTGAATAAGCTTAGAACGACACAAGGCTACTATTCCATAAAGGGAAAGACGAAAGTGAAACTTTCCAAATTTCCATCAGTGGGTGAACCCCTCGTGAAACTGATCAGCAAGGCCAAAGGGGGACTCAAATATTTCCTTGTCAATCAAGGTCAGTTTTTTGAAGATCTGGGACTGACGTATATCGGACCTGTCGATGGGCATGATCTAGGCTCATTGATCGATCATCTTAACATGGCGAAAAAAGCGAAAGATCCTGTTCTTTTGCATGTGGTTACTCAAAAAGGTAAAGGATATGGTTTTTCAGAACAATATCCCTATCTTTATCATGGTGTTGGACCATTTGATCCCAAAAATCTCATACCGCAGAAAGTCAAAAAGGATTACTCTCAATTGTTCGGAGACACCTTGGTGGACATCGGAGAAAAGCATGACAATGTAGTCGCAATCAGTGCGGCAATGATAGATGGAACTGGCCTCACAGAATTTTGCAAACGTTTTCCAAATAGGATTTTCGATGTGGGCATTGCTGAGCAACATGCTGTAACCATGGCGGCGGGACTCATGACCCAAGGCATAAAGCCGTTTGTGGCCATTTATTCCACATTCTTGCAAAGAGCATACGATCAGGTGCTTCATGATGTATGCATCCAAAACCTCCCCGTGGTATTTTGTATCGATAGGGCTGGAATCGTAGGAAATGATGGAGAAACACATCATGGTCTTTATGATATTTCGTACCTGAGTGCCATCCCGAATATGACACTTCTGTCACCTAAAGATGGCGAAGAACTTGAATATATGATGCGTTATGCTGTGGATTACAACGATGGACCGATTGCCATCAGATATCCTCGTGGAAATGCTGAGCATTTGTCGACTCTGCCAATTACAAATTTGTTGCCTGAAATGCTGAATGTGGGAGAAAATATCGCACTTGTAGCAACCGGAAAAATGGTTGGAATCGCACTGGAAGCGGCAAAAAAATACGAGAATGCTTTCGGAAAGCGCATCAGCGTGATCAACATTAGAAAAATCAAGCCACTTGATGTGTT
The DNA here is from genome assembly GCA_033549245.1 of Bacillota bacterium. Lineage (GTDB taxonomy): Bacteria > Bacillota > Clostridia > Peptostreptococcales > Acidaminobacteraceae > Fusibacter_D. Next base: position 48,866 of record JAWSUW010000001.1, read on the forward strand.
GGAAATTAAAGCGCTTCTGCAAAATCACAAGATGATCATAACGCTTGAGGACCATTCCATTATAGGTGGACTTGGTGACCAAATCGGAAACCTGTTATTCAATGAGAGTCCTCAAAGAGCCTTACACAAGATGGGATTTGATGATGCTTTTGTGGAACAGGGCAACGTGGAGGATATCTTCAAGGCACATTCTCTTGATGTGGAAGGTGTATTTGAGAAGATCAAGGCGGTGGACAATGTCTAAGGAAAGGATAGATGTCCTACTGGTCGAAAAAATGGGATTCGAGTCTAGAGAAAAAGCGCAGGCAACCATAATGGCCGGACTTGTATACATCGACAATATGCGTGTGGACAAGGCCGGTACTAAAGTGGATGTTGAATCTGAAATTGAAGTCAGAGGAAATGCGCTTCCTTATGTCAGCAGGGGTGGACTAAAACTTGAAAAGGCGATTCAATCCTATGAATTGTCTCTCGAGGGTAAAAGGTGCATGGATATTGGCGCATCAACCGGCGGGTTTACGGATTGTATGCTTCAAAACGGAGCGATGAGGGTCTATTCAGTGGATGTCGGCTATGGTCAACTCGACTGGAAACTAAGAAATGATGAACGAGTCACAAACATGGAAAGAACCAATATCAGATATGTGACAACGGATCAAATAGGAGAACCGCTTGATTTTATCAGTATCGATGTTTCCTTTATATCTCTTAAACTGGTTCTCCCAGTTGCCACAACGCTATTAAAAACTGGAGGGGAAATCGTTTTTCTCATCAAACCACAGTTTGAGGCCGGAAGGGAACATATGAAAAAAAGCGGCGTTGTTCGGGATCGTAAAATACACATTCAAGTGATTGAGAATGTCATCAATTTTGCAAAGGATAGTGGATTTTGTATCAAAGACATCACGTTTTCACCTATAAAAGGACCTAAAGGCAATATAGAATTTCTGGCTTATGCCATAAAAGATGATTTATGTGATTCTTTTGCCGTAAATGTCTCCGCTTTGGTTGATAAGGCTCATTTGGACCTTTGCGATAAAACCGAGGAGAGCGAGAAATAGGAAGGACATCATGAAAGTCTTCAAGGATCTTGTCAAACTTTATATCATTTTTTTCAAAGTGGGATTATTCACAATAGGCGGCGGTTATGCCATGTTGCCGATTGTTGAGAGAGAACTCGTAGAGGAATCCAAACTATCCACCATGGAATCGGTCATGGAAAGTTATTCCCTTGCACAAACTTTGCCGGGGGTAATTGCTTCCAATGCGGCAGCATTGATCGGATACAAACTGTTCGGCATACCTGGAGCCATCGCTTCAGCGCTGGGTGTCATAACGCCGTCCATTGGAATCATAACAGTTATAGCGATGGTATTTCGAAAGTTTGGTCATCTCGAAGTTGTTCAAAATGCCTTCATAGGAATCCGGATTGTAGTACTGGCACTTTTATTTGATTCTTTCATGAGACTGTTCAAAGTGGCGGTATTTGACAAGAAAACCTTTGCGGTAGCCATGGTTTCATTTGTTCTGGTACTTATGAACTGGGCATCCCCGATTTTGATTCTCATCGTTGGTGCGCTCTTTGGGCTTTATGTATACAGAGAGCGGGTGGGCTCATGAGGTTGTTTGCATTTTTATTTGAGTTTTTTAAGATTGGACTTTTCACATATGGTGGCGGTCTGGCCATGATTCCGATTCTTAGGGATATCGCTGTGAATAAAGAGTGGTTATCGGAAAGTCATTTTACTGACTTGATTGCGATTTCCCAATCCACACCGGGACCAATTGCAATCAACATGGCAACCTATATCGGCTATAGAGAGTTCTCATTTCTGGGTGCCATTTTGGCATCACTTACCATTATCGCTCCCGCATTCGTTCTCGCGATCCTACTTGGAAAATTTCTTTCTAAATTCAACAGGCATCCTTTTGTACAAGCTGCTTTCGTTGGACTGAAGGCAACTATTATCGGTCTTATAGCGACATCTGTGGTACAAGTGGCTTTGGTTTCACTATATGGAAGTGAACCTGGAAGACTCATCAGACCATGGGAGGGACTGGACCTCAAGGCTGTTGCGTTCATGCTTGTCTTTTATTTTATTATAAGAAAATATCAGAAACATCCGCTCATCTACATCACTATTGGTGGGATCGCAAGTCTATTTATCTGGTAGCATCAGGAAATTAACCTTTTACTAAAAATTAATATTATAATATAATGGAGTTGTTGGGGGGATCTTATGAAATATTCAAGACATTCAAAGATAATTGAAATCATTGAGGCAAAGGATATCGAGACTCAGGATGAACTGGCTATGGAACTCAAATTATCAGGATTCCAAGTTACACAAGCCACTGTATCCAGGGATATCAAAGAGATGAGACTGATCAAAGTACTCACAAAAGATGGCAGATATAAATACGCATCCATCAGAGACAAAGAAGGTGTCGTCAACGACAGGTTTTTAAAAATCTTCAGGAATTCGGTAACCTCAATAGATTTTGCCGGAAACATAATTGTCATAAAGACTTTGGTGGGTTCCGCAAGTGCCGCCGCTGTTTCCATTGATGCATTCAACATAAAAGAAATCGTAGGAAGCATAGCCGGGGATGATACCATTTTTCTTGTTGTTAAAGAAACTGAGAAAATTGATGAGTTGATGAATCGATTCAAGGATTTGCTCATATGATTTCGAAGCAATGGAGGCTTTATGCTTTTTGAACTACATATCAAGGATTTTATACTGATTGAGGACGTAAAAATAGGATTTGAACAGGGCTTCAACACCATTACCGGTGAAACCGGAGCGGGAAAATCTATGATTTTGGGAGCAATCGATCTGGTGTCCGGAGAACAGGCCAATAAAGATTCTGTAAGAATCGGTGCGGATAAGACTCTCATAAGCGCAAGCTTTTACACCAATGATAAAGTGAACCTATATCTGACTGAAATGGGCATTGCCTGTGATGATGATCTTGTCATTCTATCGAGAGAGGTCCAGGCCAAAGGGAAAAGCATTTCGAGAATCAACGGACAAATTGTGACACTCAATCATCTTAAAGAAATTACTAAGAATTTGATTCAAATACATGGACAAAACGACAATCAGACGTTATTGATCAGAGAAGAACAGTTGAATTTGCTGGATAAGTTCGGTGGAACTGAAAATATCAGAACCCGCCAACAAATCCAGCATTTGTTCAATGAGATAAGGACTTTGAGATCGGAAATCGCTCTGCTTGAAGAAAAATCATATGATCGTCAAAGACAAACTGACTTTTTATCGTTTCAAATTGAGGAAATCGATAACGCCAAATTGAAAATTGGTGAAGATCTGGCACTGGAAAAAGAGTTTGAACTATTGACTCATTTGGGCAGTATAGTGGAGGTTTTTGAACGTGCTACAGGTTGGATGTCCGGTGAGTTCGGCGATGGAGCAGTTTCAGAAGTGTCTTCCATTGCAAACGCCTACTCGAAATTGGTGCACTATGATGAATCACTTGATGATTTTTCGAAACGGTTCAAAGAGATTTATTTTTTGATGGATGATTTGTCAAAAGATGTGGTCGATTACAAGAGTAAACTGGATCAGGATCCCGAGAGACTGGAATGGATTGAACGCAGACTTGATGAGATCAATCATCTCAAATCAAAATATGGTAAAACTATTGAAGTTATTTTTGATCTCAAATCAAAATTTCAGACTGAACTGGATGCTTACGAAAATGTGGAAGAGCAGCTGAAGTCTGAAAAGCAAAGACTTGATAGCTTGCTAAAGGAGTATTCGAATATCTCAGAAGTATTGACATCCCTCCGATTAAAAGCATCGATAGCATTTGAGGAAGCACTCCAAAAAGAACTGACCGAGCTCAATATGAAGGAGACCAATTTCAAAATTGACCTCAATAAACTCTATGAACCGACCGCTCATGGTCTGGACGAAATTGAATTTACAATTTCAACGAATATTGGTCAGCCATTTCGACCTCTTAAAAAAGTGGTTTCTGGCGGGGAACTGTCCAGAATCATGTTGGGAATCAAGATTGTTCTAGGGAAAATGGATGCGATCCCAACACTTGTGTTTGATGAAATCGACACTGGAATCAGTGGAGTGACTGCAAATGTCGTAGGTGAGAAATTGGCGAAACTTTCGAGCTATAGTCAGGTGATCATCATCACCCACCTTCCACAGATAGCTGTATTTTCAGATCATCATCTGTTAATTGAAAAAAATGTGGAAGATCAGAATACGCTCACTCATATCAAACCAATCACATCAAAGGAAGTGGAAAACGAAATCAACAGATTGGTAGGTGGTCTTGAAGTGACTGAAACCACAAGTATCCATTCCAGGGAGATGATTCAGACCGCACATAAAAAGAAAGAACTGTTCAAGAAAGAACATAAAAAATAGCACATAGGGGTTTGGGAAGATGGATGTCTTATCAAAACTATTGTTTTCAGCAATGGGTGCGCATGCAATTTTATATGGATTAAGAGGTATTGTTCCTGAATTCAAGGAACAAACCCGTTCGAAATGGATCGTGTTGGCAGTCATTTTGACTGTATTTCTCGTTTTTTTTGACGTTGCGATCTTAAAGAACGTATTGATTCTTTGCGCTTTTTTGATTTACTATCTCAAGTGGGTCTATGGTAGGAGTTCGTTTATAGCCTCTCTATCAGTGCTTTTTCTGTACTTGATACTTATCTTGACGTCTATGATCACTTCGAATCTGGGTGTACTGATCCTTAATGAAGTACTGGATTTTAGAAAAGCGTTTGTTTCAGACAACCTAAAAGTGCTTATGATATTCTGGTTGATGTACGTCATTTTACTGAGATATTATCAACTGATCATGAAGATTTTCAAGAAAATTACCAACTTCAACTCGAGAATTGAAAGATTGTTGGTCGTCAGCAATGTTTTAGTGTTTTCGTTTATTGTCGCTTATCAGAAAATGACATTCATAAATTTGGTCAAAATCAATTCTACCGGTTTGATTGATGCCGCACAGAATTCTTCGGTGCCTGTGTTTATGAATTCCACATACATGCTTACGACCATACTCACATTTTCTGTGGTGATATTGATCAATAGACTCAGTATTGTAGACAATAATATGGAGAATTACAAGTACAAAGCTGAGACTGATTTGATGACAGGGGTACTGAGCCGGGAAGCCGGCCTTACATATCTGAAAGAAGAAATGATGAATTCAGTGGTCAAAGGGCATGATCTTACAGTTGCCTATATCGATATCAATGACCTTAAAGTGGTCAATGACAAATATGGTCATAAGGAAGGTGACAGACTGATCAAGGTCTTGTCAGGCATCATCCAAAATAATTTGAGAGAATTCGATGTCATTACCAGACTTGGTGGGGACGAGTTCATGGTGATATTCAGGAAATGTAATATTTTACAAGCACGCAAGGTTTGGTATCGTATTACAGATGAATTCTTAAGAACGAATACAAGTGGAGAGTACAATTTCAAGATCAGCGCCAGCGTTGGATTTACTGAGTATCATCCGTCCAAACATCCAAGTGTCATCCAGTTGATTCATGAAGCAGATGAGGCAATGTATCTTCAAAAGAAATCCATCAAGGCGGCACGTTTGTAAAACATATACAAAATAATTGATATTTGCTTTAATAATTTGGGGATTAATATAAAATTACGTTAGGGGCTATAACTATGGAAAGATGCGTCGTAGAATTTGAAACCTTCTTAAGAGATCAGAGAAAACTTTCTCTCAACACACTTCAGTCCTACAAAAGGGATTTGAAATACTTTGGCATATATTTGAGAAAGCAAAACATCGAACATTATCACCATGTATCCAGTGTTGACCTACTCACTTATGTGATTCATTTGAAGAAAGAGGGCAAAGCCAACGCAACGCTTTCAAGAAATATCGCAACGATACGAACTTTTTATTCATTTCTTAGTAATAAAGGGTATATAAAACATAACCCTTCATTGGAGCTCGAGTCACCAAAGGCTGAAAAGAAAATGCCGGCTGTGCTTACACTTCAGGAAGTGGAACATCTTATTTCAAAACCAGATACGAGAACATCCATAGGCAAACGGGACAAGGCTATGATCGAGTTGCTTTATGCAACTGGCATTCGAGTGACCGAGTTAATATCATTGAATCTCTCCGATATCAATACGACAATGGGTTATATCCGCTGTAAGGGAGCATCCAAATCAAGGGTGATTCCACTAGGGTCGATGGCGTCCAAAGCTGTTGATCTGTATTTGAAAGATGGAAGAAATCAACTTGTTAACGAGGATAATGAGGCACTTTTTGTAAACTATTATGGCAAGCGCATCACACGACAAGGTTTTTGGAAAGTCGTGAAAAGATATTCCGAAGAGGCTGGCATCGATAAAAATATCGCTCCGCATACTTTGAGACATTCTTTTGCATTGCATTTGGTACAAAATGGAGCTGACCTAAAAGCAGTTCAAGAAATGATGGGCCATTCAGATGTGACCACCACCCAGATTTATCTTGAAATGTCGAATTCCAAGATCAAGGACGTATATGAAAAAGCACATCCTAGAGCCTAGAAATAGGCTCTTGTTTTTATTTTAATTGAGGAGGTTTTTATGATTAACAGAGTTATTTTATTTGTACTCGACAGTGTAGGCATTGGTGGCTTACCTGATGCAGAGCAATTTGGAGATTTTAATGTCAACACCCTTGGTAACATAGCAAAATCAACTGATGACTTCAAGATTCCCAATTTGAAAAAAATGGGAATCGGAAATATCGAAGGAGTGGACGCCATTGAGGCGGATCCATCGCCTATTGGTGCATTTGGAAGATCACTTGAGGCATCAAATGGTAAAGATACAACAACAGGTCACTGGGAAATTGCAGGACTTTATATTGAACATCCATTTAAGACCTATCCAGATGGATTCCCGGACCATATCATCAAAGCTTTTGAAGAGCAAACTGGACGTAAAGTCATTTTCAACAAACCGGCTTCTGGAACGGTTGTACTTGATGAATATGGTGAAGAACACATGAAAACTGGAAATCCGATAGTATACACTTCTGCGGACAGTGTTTTTCAAATTGCGGCTCATGAAGAAATCATTCCGCTAGAGGAACTCTATAAGATGTGTCAGATTGCCAGAGACATGCTTCGTGGAGATGATCAAGTCGCCAGAGTCATAGCTAGACCTTTTGTTGGAACGCCTGGAAATTTCCAGAGAACATCCAACAGAAGAGATTATTCATTGAAGCCATTTGACAAGACTGTTCTAGACTTTGCAAAGGAAGCGGGACTCGAGGTCAAAGCAGTCGGTAAAATTGTGGATATCTATGACGGTGAAGGCATCACCGAAGATGTTCACACAAAAGATAATATGGATGGCGTCGATCAGACTATTCGATTCATGAAAGAGGATTTCAAAGGCATACTATTCACCAATTTGGTGGACTTTGATGCCAAGTTCGGACACAGACGAGATGTCGATGGTTATAGACAAGCGTTAGAAGAAGTGGATGCACGTTTTCCTGAGATGATGTCGCTCATGAAAGAGGATGATCTATTGATTGTTCTTGCGGATCATGGCAATGACCCTGCATACAAAGGATCAGATCATACCAGAGAATACATTCCGATTCTGATATATGGAGATCATGTGAAAAAAGGTGTGGATATCGGCACAAGAAAGACTTTTGCAGATATCGCAGCAACCATCTCTGATATTTTGGAGATTCTAGCCACTCCGTATGGAACAAGTTTCAAAAATGAAATTCTATAACCACATCAATGGAGGCATATAATGAGAGCAGTAGATGTAATCAACAAAAAGAAAAACGGTGAAATGTTGAATCAGGAAGAAATCGATTTTATGGTGCTGGGATATACCCGTGGGGAGATTCCGGATTATCAGATGTCCGCTTTCTTGATGGCCATATATTTTGTCGGAATGGACAATCAGGAAATCGCTTATCTAACGGACTCATTTGTCAGATCCGGTGATACAGTAGATCTGTCAGCAATTCACGGTATCAAGGTAGACAAACACTCAACAGGTGGTGTAGGTGATAAAATCAGTTTGGTTGTAACCCCTCTTGTGGCTTCAGTTGGAGTACCCGTGGCAAAAATGTCTGGACGAGGACTTGGTCATACTGGTGGAACAATCGACAAACTGGAGTCCATAGATGGATTCAAAATTGAACTTTCTGCTGAGGAATTCATCCATAATGTCAACACTTATAAAATGGCACTCGTGGGACAATCCGGTGATTTGACACCTGCAGACAAGAAAATATACGCACTTAGGGATGTAACTGGAACCATCAACAGCATTCCTCTAATCGCAAGCTCCATCATGAGTAAAAAAATTGCATCAGGATCCGATGCCATAGTACTTGATGTCAAAGTCGGTTCCGGTGCGTTTATGAAATCCCTTGATGAGGCTAAAATTCTTGCTAGAACAATGGTAGACATAGGCAATTCCCTCAATAGAAGAACCGTTGCCGTCATCACCAACATGGATCAACCACTTGGTCATGAAATCGGTAATGCCAATGAAGTCAGGGAAGCGATTGAAGTGCTCAGCGGAAAAGGTGCTGAAGATGAAACTGAAGTGGCTCTTACAATTGCATCATACATGGCGGTACTTGGAGGTGCTTTTAAGGAGCTGAGTGAAGCAAAAGAGCATTTCAAGAAAACCATTGCTTCAGGTGAAGCACTCGAGCAACTTAAGATTTTCATCAAAATTCAGGGTGGTGATCCTGATGTTGTGGACCATCCGGAAAAATTACCTCAAGCCGCATTGCACATTGAAGTCAAATCAGAGTTTGAAGGTTATGTGAGCGGATTTGATGCTGAAAAAGTTGGAATAGCAGCAATGATGCTAGGAGCTGGTAGGCGAAAAAAGGAAGATAAAATCGATTATTCTGCAGGCATTACTCTTAAGAAGAAAATTGGCGATCATGTCAATATGGGAGATGTGCTCTGTGTTCTTCATACAAATGACGAGAAGACCACTGAAGCAGAGAAAACAGTAAGATCAGCATTTTTCTTCAGCTCTGTGGCACCAGAACCAATTCAATATATTTATGACATCATAGAATAGGCAATAAAGATCAAAACGCTTCCTGAGCAATTGCAGGAGGCGTTTTTTATGGTTATAATAGAGGTGGGAATCAGGTTGGAGGTGGAAATGCAAATGGATGAACGAATTTGGGAACAGTTGCTCGATATTCAAAGCAAAGGACAGTTTGTCTTTTATTTTGTCGGAGGATGCGTGAGAGATCTTTGCTATGGGATTCACTCGCGAGATATTGATATCGTATTTGAAGGGGACGCGGTAGAACTATTTGAACTGTTGAGCTCTGAGTTTGGAAAGAAGAACATACAAAAATCAAATCTGGACACGCTATCAATATATGGCGATTATTTTGAATTTGATTTCGCCTCTCCAAGAAAGGACGAATATCCAAGTCAAAACGGAATGCCCAAAATTACAAATGCCACTGTAAAGGAAGATCTGTCCAGAAGAGACTTCACATTCAATACCGGCTATATGGAGTTCTCGGATCAAACTATCCGTTGGTTCAAAGGTGAATATCCAGATCTGAATCAGATCATGAGCAAAATAACACATGCACACCCAATGTTTGAATCCGACATACAAAACAGAAAACTCAGAGTTATTCATGATCAATCCTTCGAGGAAGATCCATCCAGATTGCTTCGAGCAGTAAAATATATGACATTTTTGAACCTTGAACTGGATCAGGAGAGTGAGCACCTTTTTAAATCAGCTCTTGAAGAAAGACGAATTGAGCGATTGGACAAGGCGAGATATATGAGAATCATATGGGATTATATCCACTTCGATCATGCCGATGAACTGATGAACAAGCTGGACGGGTACCATCTTTTGCCGATGCAACATAAATATACCGATCTTACCCAAAGGGTCTCAACCATGAGGTCCGAATGGCAGTGTGAGGCGATTGATGTGAAAGTGGTCGTTTTTGTTGTGATGTTCCAAGAATTCAAAGAACAAATGAAAACTCTCGGACATCTGCTCAACGGTATTGTAAAGGAAATGGAGCTTATAATCGAAGGCATTGGTGGAATTTCAAGTAGCGATGCTTCAAAAAAGAGATACCTTGCATATAAAATATTGTATAATAAAAAGATTGAAAGTATTGCATGTGCCAATTTAATCTGTGGGGATTCAAAATGGATCGACCTATATATGACTGAACTCAGCCATGTCAAAGTACATTTGACTGGAAGTGACCTCAAACGGATTGGTATTCACGAGGGACCGAGAATCGGTGAACTCAAAGAAGAGTTGTTGATTTATAAATTGTACGAAAATCCCGAAATGGATATCGAAGGGGAAATAAAATGGATAGAGAGTGCGAAAAATGAGACTGGAAATTAAGATTGATGCTTTTGAAGGACCACTAGACCTGCTTTTGCACTTGATCACAAAAGAAGAAATAGACATTTACGATATTCCGATTGTGAAAATCACTGATCAATATCTTAAAACGATACAGTTTTTGCCTGAAATGGATCTGGATCTAACGACAGAATTTTTGGTCATGGCGGCAACACTTCTCGAAATCAAATCAAGAATGCTATTGCCCGAGCAAAATGAAACTTTCGATATTTTTGATATCGAAGGCAATGATCCTAGGCGTGAACTGGTCAAAAGACTTATTGAATATAAAAAATTCAAGGATGCAGCAGGTGCGCTCAGGGAAAAGGAGAGTACACTTGATGATATCATATTCAAAGACCAGGAAGAACTCGGTGATTACACCAGAAGCATATCACCTGAGGAGCTCAATCAAGGTCTTGAGGCGGAACTGCTTACCGAAGCAGTCAAAAGGCTGATTCAAAAAATCGAACGGTTCGATCATCACAGGAAGACTTTTTTCAAAGGTATCAAGAGAGATTTGTTCACTGTTGAGGAAAAAATTGATTTCGTGCAATCGAAGCTCCAGGTGGAACGTGCCATATCATTTTCAGAACTATTCGAAGGGGAAAAGACAAAGGAAGAAGTTGTCGTAACATTTCTCGCAATACTTGAGCTCCTTAAAATGAAACGCATCGCCATAAGACAGGATCAGTTGTTTGATGAAATCTTCATCGAACGAAAAGAAGAAGTGACGGAGGAAGAAATATGAATGAGTTCCATCTTGAAGAGGTCGATCGTGAAACGGGTTACAAATCTGTCATCGAGTCGCTGTTATTTGTCTGGGGCGAACCATTAAGCCACAATAAAATAGCCAAGATCCTTGATATAAAACCATCTACCGTGGAAAAAATCATCCATGAGATGATGGAGCAATATAACGAAGAGAAGAGAGGCATTCAGATTATTGAGGTGAATAAGCATTATCAGTACTCGACACTCAAGGAGAACTATGCCTACATCGAAAAATTGTGTGTGACTACAAAAAGCAAGGGTCTTTCCAATTCAGCACTTGAAGTGTTGGCGATCATAGCTTATCAACAGCCCATCACAAAACTTGATATTGAACAAATCAGGGGAGTGAACTCAGACAGTCCACTTCAACACCTGATTGAACGAGGACATGTGGAGGTCACTGGAAAACTCGATAAAATTGGTCGCCCTCAAATATATGGAACAACAGATTTGTTCCTGAAAAGTTTCGGTTTCAAATCATTGAAGGAACTGCCAAGTCTTGAAGAGTTCGGAGGACTGCAGTTGTTTAACGAAGCATTTGAACATTCCGATGAAGAAGGAGGTACAGATGATCCAGATAAGAATATTGAGTGATTCTGATATTCAGGCGCTTCAGCGTTTGTTGAGAGAGGCGCAACTTGAATACTCAGATATTAAAAAGTCCAGTAATGAGTTCTATGTGGTCGAAGACCAAAAAAATTTGTGTGGACTATGCGGCTATGAGCTTTTGGAAAATCAAAAAGCGAAAATTGACTTTATTTACATCAGGGAACAAGACCGAGGGTTCAAACTTGGCGATGGACTGTTGCGTGCTGTACTGAATCATTTGGATCATAGTGGAGTAAAAAAAGTGCTTATCGATTCCAATTCGGCAACTAATGGATTTTATGTTGCTGAAGGACTTGAAATAGTTTACACATCCCCTGAAAATTCTGATCTTTTGACGTTTGTAGTGGAATTGCCACAATTTTTCAATTCACCATGTAAAGGGTCACGGGTTTGATTCTATAATTGTATACAGTGATACCATTAGCCAAATATACAAAATGAATGACAAATTGCAAAATAACAATTTTATCGTACAAAAATGAAATAATCCTTGCAAAACAATGTGCCTATGGTATGATTGAATAGAGCGCAAAGGAGGTCTTGCAATGGCTGATAACAGAGAAAATTTAACCATTCACATCAAAGAAGATTGGTGTAAGGGTTGTGGCATTTGTATTGCTTTTTGTCCAAAACAGGTTTTAGGATTCAATGAAAATGGAAAAGTAACCATGTTAGACAGAGAAAATTGTATCAAATGTGGCATGTGTCAAATGAGATGCCCTGATTTTGCAATTTTTCTAGGAGGTAAGGAATAATGGCGAGACAAGTTAAGTTTCTTCAAGGAAATGAAGCATGTGTAGAAGGTGCATTGATGGCCGGTATGCGATTTTATTCAGGATATCCAATTACTCCTTCAACTGAAATTGCTGAATTATCTGCAGAGAAATTACCGAGATTAGGCGGAAAATTTATTCAAATGGAAGATGAAATTGCGGGTATTGCCGCTGCAATCGGTGCATCACTCACCGGTCTCAAATCAATGACGGCGACATCCGGACCTGGATTCTCGCTTAAGCAAGAAAACATCGGGTACGCAGCTTTGACTGAAATTCCCCTTGTGATAGTTAATGTACAACGTGGAGGACCAAGTACAGGACTTCCTACAGCACCGGGTCAAGGTGACGTAATGCAGGCGATGTGGGGAACCCACGGAGATCATCCTGTCATTTGTTTGACACCGGATTCAGTAAAAGAAACATTTGATTTGACCGTGAGAGCTTTCAACCTCGCGGAAAAATATAGAACACCTGTCATTTTGTTGACTGACGAAATCACAGGCCATATGCGTGAAAAAATCGAAATTCCAGATCAATCTGAAATTGAAGTTTACAATAGAAAAAGACCTGAAAAAGGTGACGATTACAAAGCCTATAAAGTTTATGACGGAGATATCGTTCCAAAAATGGCCAATTTTGGTGAAGGATTCAGATACCATGTCACTGGCCTTATGCACGACGAAACCGGATTCCCAAGCAACAGCACAAAGAATGCGGGAATTCTCATGGATCGTCTCATGGCAAAAATTACAGATCATCTCGATGATCTTGTGGATTACGAGGAAATCGAACTCGAAGATGCGGAATATGTCATAGTTGCATACGGCGGAAATGCAAGAACTGCAAAATCAGCCGTAAAGAAACTTAGAGCAGAAGGCATCAAGGTTGGACTATTCAGACCAATCACTCTTTGGCCGTTTGCTGAAGCCCGCATGAACGAAATCAGTAAAAATGTCAAAGATATACTGGTGACTGAACTCAACTACGGTCAACTTAAACTTGAAGTGGAACGTGTTGTCAAAGGCAATTGCCCAGTTAGATTCTTTGGTAAAGCCAACGGTGAAGTTTTGACACCGGAAGAATTGATCCTTAATTTTAAGGAGGTACTCTAGATGAATCATCCATTGGTTGAAAATTATTTTAGAATGGACAAGTTTCCACATATATGGTGTCCTGGATGTGGCCATGGTATTATAATGGCTTCCATCGCCAGAGCAATCGAGAAACTTGGACTGGACAAAGACAAGGTTTGTGTGGTCTCTGGTATCGGATGCTCTTCAAGAGCTCCAGGATATATGGATTTCAACACTCTTCACACAACACATGGTAGAGCTCTTGCTTTTGCAACTGGAGTCAAACTTGCCAACCCTGAACTTGAAGTCATTGTCATCTCTGGTGATGGAGATCTTTCTGCAATTGGTGGTAATCACTTGATCCACGCCGCAAGAAGAAACATCGGACTCACAACCATCTGTTTCAACAACAACATTTACGGTATGACCGGTGGACAATACTCACCGACTACACCAACGCATGATAAAGGCACTACCGCACCTTACGGCAACATTGACAAACCTTTTGACATCACACAACTTGCGATTGGAGCGGGAGCAACTTATGCCGCAAAGACCACTGTGTATCATGTCAATCAGATGGACAAGTTCATTGAATCTGCCATCAAGCACAAAGGATTTTCACTTGTTGAAGCGATTTCCATTTGTCCGACATACTACGGTAGAAAGAACAAAAAAGGTTCTGTGGTCGATATGATGACATTCCTTAAAGACAGTTTTGTTGATCATAAAGTCGCTGAAAAATTGCCAGCTGAGAAAAAAGAAGGCAAGTTCTTGATGGGCGAATTCATCAACAAAATCGAACCGGAGTATACAGAACTTTATGATGGAATCATTGAAAGCCTAAAAAAGTAGTGAGGAGATAGTGATGAGTAAGCAATTAGAATTAAGACTGTCCGGATCAGGCGGACAAGGACTGATCACCGCTGGAATCATATTGGCTGAAGCGGCACTGAAAGATGATAAAAATGCCATCCAGACACAAAGTTATGGTCCAGAAGCACGCGGTGGAGCAAGTAAAGCCGAAGTCATCATCAGTGACGATGTCATCGACTTTCCTAAAGTGACAATGCCGAATATGACACTTGCTCTCACACAGATCGCAAGTGACAAATATATAATGGATATTTCTGAAGATGGCACTGTAATCGTAGATGACTCAATTGTATTGCCAGAAGGCATCAAAGCTGGTAAAATTTTAAGAGTACCGATCATTAAGACCGCAAAAACAGAAGTCGGCAAAGAAATCGTAGCCAACATCATCGCGCTCGGATTGATCGTGGGTCTTACTGGCATCGTCACAAGAGAAAGTCTTGAGGCGGCCATCATGTCAAGAGTTCCAAGAGGTACGGAAGAACTCAATAAAATGGCTCTTCAAAAAGGATACGAATTGGCAAAACTATATTAAGAAATGGTGATCAAATGGCGCATGCAGATTTGTTAGGACGCATCAGACAACAGTATATAACACTCAGCAAAAGTCATAAGAAAATAGCAGACTACATTTTATCAAACTTTGATAAGGTGGCATTTATGACGGCATCCTCACTGGGTAAGAAAGTGAACATCAGTGAATCAACAGTTGTCCGGTTCGCAGGTTCGATAGGCTACGACGGTTACCCCGAGCTTCAAAGGGAACTTCAAGAGAGCATTAAGAGCAAGCTTACTACCGTGCAAAGGTTTGAAATGTCAAAAGGCCACAACGAGTCGGACTATCTGACAAAAATCATGATGGGTGATATAGACAACATTCGCCATACGATCGATCATGTCGATGTGGATATGATCAACATTTTCATAAGCAAGATGATAGGTGCAAGAAAGGTTCATATACTTGGACTACGAAGTTCTTCGATTCTAGCCAATTATCTCGGATTTTATCTAAATTTTATTTTGCCGGATGTTCACGTTGTTCGTGAGACCGCGCAAGATGTATACGACCAACTTTTGAACATGACCAGCGAAGATGTATTGGTGGCATTTTCATTCCCGAGGTATTCCAAGAGAACATATGATTGTGTGGATTATGCCATAGCCAATCACATTCCAATTCTCGGAGTCACGGACGGACTCAATTCTCCTCTTTTTGAAAAGACGGAATTTTGCCTGACCGCCAAATACAGCATGAATACATTCGTAGACTCTTTTGTTGCTCCAATGAGCCTTATGAACGCCTTGATTATAGGAACAAGTATCAAGAAAGAAGGCGTTGAAAACAATTTGGAGAGACTTGAGCGTATTTGGGAAAGTTATGGTGTATACAACAATAAATAGTGATTTGATTATATTGCAAAATTAAGTTATAATTTGTAAGGAGCATATACCACCGTTAGGTGGTATTTGTTTTTATTAAATTATAGAGGTAAAAAATGAAAAAGATACAAATTGCAATTGATGGTCCCGCAGGTTCTGGAAAGAGCACTGTAGCAAAGGAAATCGCAAACAGGCTTAATATTCTTTACCTTGATACAGGTGCCATGTATAGGGCTGTGACCTATGTCGTTCTAAGTCAAGGACAATCTGCCCAGGATTCTGAAGTGCTTAAAAAAGTGGTGGATCAGGTTGAAATGGAATTATCCCCCAATCATGTTTTTGTGAACGGTAAGGATGTTTCAGATGCCATCAGAACGCCAAATGTCAGTCAAAACGTTTCATTTGTGGCAATGGATGCTTATGTTAGAGAAAAAATGGTAGAGCTCCAGAAAAAAATCGCTGGAGACCAATCTGTTGTCATGGACGGAAGAGATATCGCGACACATGTTCTACCCGATGCTGATTTCAAATTCTTTCTGGTGGCATCATCAGAAGAACGGGCAAAGAGAAGACAAAGTGAACTCTCAAAAAAAGGATATGACATTCCGCTTGAAACCTTGATCGATGAAATCGATAAGCGTGACAAGTTGGATTCTGAAAGAGAAGTTTCGCCACTGAGACAAGCGGATGACGCCATCAGGGTGGATACTACCAAGATGACTATAGAAGAAGTCATAGGCTTCATTCTTGAGCGCATTGATTCTGAGTTTTTATAAAGGGCAGGTATTTAATGGGATTACTTTATCAAATATGTAGAAAAAGTGCTTTTGCTTACTACAGTATTTTTTTCAAACTTGAAGTTGAAGGACTTGATCAATTGGACACCACCCGCAATTATGTGGTGTGTGCCAATCATCTTAATGTGAATGATCCTTTTATTTTAGGTGGCCTATTACCGTTCGAAACTAGATTCATGGCAAAAAAAGAACTTTTCAAATACAAGATTGTCGCAGGATTTTTAGGAAAGATTGGTGTTTTTCCAGTAGAAAGGGACGCAAATGACCTGAAAGCCATCAAAGTGGCTTTGACTGTTCTGAAGAATAAGGGGAGTTTGGGACTTTTTCCAGAAGCGACTCGCAACAAAGGTTATGAGCCCCTTCCAGTTAAAGCTGGTGTGGCAATGCTTGCGATCAAGACAAAAACAGCTGTTTTGCCAATCACCATTGATTCACATTTTAAGTTTTGGAAACCACTCAGAGTCGTATTTCATAAACCGGTTGAACTTGATCAGTATTATGATCAGAAGACCGAAACTGAGGAACTGGAACGCATTTCACAAGATATAGTCAATGGGCTTTATGCGGATATGAAGTATTACAAACCATTACTGGACAAGCCACATTAAAATGTGGTATAATTACGAGGTTTATTATGAAAATTTTAGTGGCAGCCCATTCCGGTTTTTGTTATGGTGTAAAAAGAGCGGTACAGATTTTAGATGAATTAATCGAGGAACATGATGAAAATCATCCTGTTTATACGCTTGGACCGATCATCCACAATAAACAAGTCACGGAATTTTATGAGGAACGTGGAGTAAAAGTCATTGAAAAACTTTCAGTTTTCAACGATAATGGAAGAGGTGGCGAAAGAGTTGTCATCAGATCCCATGGCGCACCCAAAAAAGTATACGACGATGCTGAAAAAATGCAAATCGAAATTTTGGATGCCACATGTCCTTATGTAAAAAAAATTCAAAATACGGTTTCAACATACGCTACTAAAGGGTATAATATAATTATTGTGGGAGATTCCGATCATCCTGAAGTCATAGGAATTGATGGATGGTGTGATCACAGTGCAACTATTATTGAAAAGATTGAAGACGTGGAAAAATTGACAGATAGTGACGCGCCGGTATGTATCGTTGCTCAAACTACTTTCAATTTGACAATATGGAAAGACATCACGGAAATTTTGAAAAAGAAATTTTCAAATAGTGTGATTCATAACACTATTTGCCTTGCTACGGAACAACGTCAACAAGCTTGTAGAGAATTGGCCGAACAAGTGGATTATATGATTGTTATCGGTGGCAAACACAGCTCCAACACCATTAAGCTTGCAAACATCTGCAGCAGTGTGGTGAAAACGATACACATAGAAACTAAGGATGAACTAGATCTTTCAATCTTACGTGGTGATGAAGTTATTGGCATCACTGCTGGTGCATCGACACCGGATTGGATAGTGCAATCTGTCATTCTTAAAATAGAAAATGAAGGCGAGGTATACTTTGATGGAAAATCATAATTCAATGGCTGAAATGATGGAACAAATCGAAGAATCATTAAAAATCCCGAGAAGAGGGTCGATCGTTAAAGGAAGCATAATTCAAGTTAACACTGATGTAATCATCGTTAACATTGGCTATAAATCTGACGGCGTAATTCCTAGAAGCGAAGTTACTGCGGATTCAAGTATGGATCTTCAGAAAAACTTTAAAGAAGGCGATGAGCTGGACGTTTTTGTCGTTAGCCACGACAACGGCGAAGGCAACATTTTGTTGTCACTCAGAAAAGTCAATATCGATAAGGACTGGGAAGAACTAGAAAACATCAACGAAAAAGACGAACCAATCATGGTCAACGTTACTGATTCAGTAAACGGCGGATTGATTGCATTCTACAAAGAGATCAGAGGATTCATTCCTGCATCTCAATTATCAGATCGTTTTGTCAAGAATCTCAGACCTTATGTTGGTCAATCTTTGAAAGTTAAAGTAATTGAAATCAACAAGCAAAAGAGAAGAGCTGTATTCTCTCATAAAGAGTACGCTATCTTGGAAAAACAAGCTCAAAGAGAAGCATTCTGGAAAGAAATCGAAGTTGGCAAAGTTGTTGAAGGTGAAGTGAAACGCATCACTAATTTCGGAGCATTTGTTGATATCGGTGGTATGGATGGATTGGTTCACGTTACTGAAATGAGCTGGGGTAGAATCAAACCTGCTTCTGAGTTCGTAAAAGTTGGCGATAAAGTCAATGTGAAAATCATCGACCTCAACCAAGCTGAAAACAAGATTTCATTAAGTATCAAGCAACTTACTGAGGAGCCTTGGTCACAATTTGAAGAAAAATATTCAGTAGATGGCGTTTATGAAGGTAAAGTTGTCAACTTGACTGATTTTGGTGCATTTGTTGAACTCGAGCCAGGAATCGAAGGACTTGTTCACGTATCACATATCGCTAAAGAACATGTTGAGAAACCAGCTGATGTTCTCCGCGTTAATCAAGTGGTAGAAGTTAAGATTCTTGAATATGTTTCAGATGAAAAGAAAGTGAAGCTTTCTATGAAAGCTGTCAATGAACCTGCAGTTGAAGAAGTCGAAGAAGTTGAAGTTTCTGAGCCAGTAGAGTCAACTGAAGAGTAATCAATTGATCTGCACATAATAATAACATTTATAAAATCCCAGAATAGACGCGATTTAATCGTAGATTCTGGGATTTATAGTATACATTTTAAATATTCCAGCTGGGGGGGAACGTATGGAAGGTTATGATCAATTTAAAGATAAGATATTTGCTAAAACCAAACTGGACTTATCTCTTTACAAAGAAAGACAGATGAAACGTCGTATTGAATCCTTGATCTCCAGACACGGATTACAGGATTTTGAGTCCTATTACAAATTGCTCAACTCCGATAAAGCGAGTTTTGATGAATTCATCAATTATTTGACAATCAATGTTTCTGAGTTCTATAGAAATCCGAGTCAATGGGAAACACTTAGAAGTGATATTTTACCTGAGATCTTGAAGCGCACAAAGCGTCCGAAAGTATGGTCTGCAGCTTGTTCAACAGGTGAAGAGCCTTATTCTCTCGTCATGTGTATGAGTGAGTTTCTACCACTGAGAGATATCAAGATCCTAGCTGTGGATTTTGATGAGGAAGCCATCGGAAAAGCCAAAATCGGAATGTACAATGAAAAAAGCATCAAAAATGTTCCTCCACAATATGTTGAGAAGTTCTTTGAACCTATTGGTAGAGGATTTAGAATCAAGGATGAAATCAAGAATTGTGTTGAGTTCAAGAAGATGAATCTTTTAAGGGATGACTACCCTAGCGGCTTTGATATGATTGTCTGTAGAAATGTCATGATTTATTTCACTGAAGAGGCAAAAGATGAAATGTATAAGAAGTTTTATGCTTCATTGGTCAATGACGGCTACTTCTTCGTGGGTAGCACAGAGCAGATCATTCAACCACAAAGATATAAATTTGAGTCCAGCAAGACCTTCTTTTATTATAAGAGATGAATATTGAAAGGTGCTGCTTCAAGTGATATGATTCACTTGAAGCAGCACTTTTTTGATTTATTTGAACAGTTCTTCGAGTTCGGTGATCAGTTTTCCGACATGCTCGACTGCTATCTTAACAGGTTCGGGTGTACTCATATCTATATCGACCATCTTAAGCAGTTCCAGTGGGGATTTTGTTCCACCGGCTCTAAGAACATCGAGCCATTTTTCAACGATAGGTAATCCCTCTTCAAAAATACGCTTCGAAACTGCGGTGGAGGCTGTCAATCCTGCCGAATAAGTGTATGGATAAAGCCCCATATAATAATGAGGTTGTCTCATCCAAGTCATTCCCGCATGGTCGTCGATCACTACTGAATCTCCCCAAAATGTTCTCAAAACTTCGAGCTTTGTAGTGCTGAGCATCTTTGCAGTGAGGGAAACGCCAGATTCACTCATTTCATAAATTCTTCTTTGAAACTCCGCTTCGAGGAGATGAGTCACAAAGTTGTGGTAATAAGTGCCCATAAGCTGAAGAATCACCCATCTTTTCATTCTTGGATCATCAGTATTTCTCATCAGATGCTCGGCAAGCAACATTTCATTGATGGTTGAAGGTGCTTCTACAAAATAAGTGGATGGTCTGGTATCGAATATGCGTTGATACTTGTTGGCGTTGGCGAAATGACCTGCATGTCCCAGTTCATGAGCGAGTGTGAATGCAGAGCGCATGTTGTCTTGGTATGTGATCAAAATATAAGGATGAGCCCCATAAGGTGATGCGCAAAAGGCACCGGTAGATTTACCGATGTTGTCTGAAAAATCAATCCATCGCTCATCAAACGCTCGTTTTATGATTGCCTTGTAATCATCTCCCAGAATAGATAGTGCTTCCAAAATGGTCGACTTGATGGTTTCGATATTCGCAGGTGGGGTAAACTCCACATCGAGTGGTGCCTTCAAATCGTAAAAATTCATCTGATCCAATCCGAGTTGTTCTCTTTTGAGATCAGCGAATCTTCTCATATGTGGAGCGAGTTCGTTGTAAATGACTTTAATCTGATTTTCATACATTTGAATGGACACTTTATGCGGTTCGAGCAACATTTCAGTTGCTGAGGAGTAACGTCTGAGTCGGCCTAGGGCAATTTGCTTTCTGACTTCAGCCGCATAGACGGCGGCAAATGTGTTCTCATATTTTTTTAAAGTGCCTGAGAAAGATTCATATGCATTTTTTCTGATGCTCCGGTCACTTGAAAATTCATATTTGCTTTCGTAAAGTGCGAAAGAGTTTGGATACGATTTACCTGTAGAGTCTGCGAAGTCATCGAAAGTCATATCCGCAGCCTTGCTTATGGAATAGATTCTGTAAGGTGCGGTGGTGATTTCACCGAGTGAAGCCAGTACTTTCTCGGACTCCGGTGTCAACATATGTGATTTTTCCTTGTAAAGATCGTCTAAGTATAGTTTGAACACCTTGAGTTTTGGTTCTGCTTCAAATAATGCGTTATATTCTGAGTCGTCAAGTGCTGTGATTTCCGAGTTGATGAAAGTGATTTTGGCTAGTATTCCGGTTGAGAACGTTGCGAAAATCATGCTGTTTTCCTGGTTCTTTGAATTTGTGCCATCTTCCGCCTGACGTAGACTCGAGTACGTTCCAAGTTGCACCATTTGGGTGTAAGCGGTTTCAAGTAATGACATTGCTTCAAATACAACACTGGCATTTTCACAAAATTTGTCTTTATATTTCAACAAATCATCAAATAGTGCTTCTGTCTTTTTAAGCTGTTCAAGCCATGCCTCATCGGATGGAAATAACGCAGTCAAGTCCCAAGTGGTTTCAACTGGCACTTCTGAACGGTGGAGTCTCTTTTCTGAACTATTCATTATAATCCCCCTATTGGTCGGTTTTGATATTTCGCGACACTTAATATAAATAAGTTTACCATATAAAAAAAATTATATAAATATTTTTTTAAGATTTCATTTGACAGTAACGCAACGTCATAGTTTAGAATGTGATTAAAAGGAGGTCTTCAAATGGAATACACAATTCAAAAGTTGGCGCATCTTTCTGGAACGACTAAAAGAACATTGCGATATTATGATGAGATCGGACTTCTGAAACCGCTGAGAATCAACAGTTCAGGATATCGAATATACGGTGCGGGTGAAGTGGATCGATTGCAGCAAATCATGTTTTTTAGGGCAATGGACGTTAATCTGGAAGAAATCAAACGCATACTGGATGAGCCGAATTTCAACGAGGCGGCTGCACTAAGATCACATTTGGAGAGTCTTCTGAATAAAAAAAATGAAATCGACAAGATGATTCACAATGTCAGAAAGACTATTGAAGTCAAAGAAGGGAGAGACACAATGACTGATCAGGAAAAATTTGAAGGTTTGAAAAAAGAGATGCTCGACAAGAACGAAGCCGAGTATGGAAAGGAAATAAGACAGAAGTATGGCAGTGATGTCGTGGAGGCTTCAAATAAGAAGTTTATGGGCATGACATCACAGGAAAGTGAGTATGTCACTAAGTTGACAGAAGATTTGATTGATCAATTGGTGAAAGCTGTTGAAGAAAATGCTGAGCCAGACAGTACAATTGGCAAAGAAATAGCAGCGAAACATAAAGAATGGATCGGTTTTTACTGGGATCAGTATTCTGTAGAAGCTCACCGTGGAGTGGTTGAAATGTATGTGGCCGATGAAAGATTCAAGGCTTACTATGATCGCCACAAGGAGGGAGCGGCACAATTTCTAAGGGATGCGGTCATAGCATTTCTCAAGTAAGTCAGAGGGGGGATCTCAATATATCCAATATTGAGCCCCCCTTTATTCTTTGGATTTGGCCTATTTAAAAAAAATGAAGGGAATAGGCAAAAAAAGTTGCATTTTGCTCATAAATAGCATAAAGTAAGCATATATAGTGTTGTACAATAATAAAGTAGCAAAAAATATACTATATGGTGGGGAAATGCAAAAAACACTAATCAGTGGGGTGTCTCCCGGCTCAATCATAGCTCAGGATGTGTATGGAACGGATGGAGTTTTGCTGATTAAAAAAGGCACAGCGTTCCGGGAACATTACACGCCAAGGTTCAAAGAGGCGGGCGTCCAGGAAATTTTAATTGAAGAAAATGGCGAAATGTCAACGGATACGATAAATGCAATACGCAAGTCACTTAACATTCAAGATGTCATTCATGAGAAGACAAGATCACACGCGCATAACCAAATCAAGAAAACCATGATGAAATTCAAATCGGTTAGTCGCAGTGATATACAAAAAATCGGTCAGATCGTTGAAGACATGATAGAGCAACTCTTGGATCAAAAAGACTTTGTGTTTGCACTTTCTCAACTTCGCTCTGTCGACGACTATACGTATCAGCATTCGGTGAACGTAGGGGTTCTTGCGCTCATCATCGGGATAGACCTGATGCTCGATAAGGATCAGTTGAGACATTTGGGTACCGGTGCCATTTTACATGATATAGGAAAAATCATGATTCCGGAGGATTTGATCAAAAAACCCTCCAAACTTACTATAGATGAATTCAGTGAAGTCAAAAAACATACTCTATATGGTTATGAGATCCTGATGCAGACCAACATCGCGGAGGAAGCGGCGCAAATTGCGCTTCATCACCATGAAAAATATGATGGAACAGGATATTGCTGGGGGCTCAGAAACACCAATATACCGTTATTTGCCCGAATTGTGGCTGTGGCGGATGTTTATGATGCCATGTCGAATGACAGGGTCTATAAACGAAGGACGCTCCCTGACAAAGTTTTCAGGGAAATAACGCATCTTGGTGATAAGCATTTCGATGCGCATATCATGGAGACTTTTGCCAAACATATCAACATTTATCCCACAGGCACGGGAATCATACTCAATTCAGGTCATCGTGGCATCGTATTGCATCAGAACAAACTTTATCCTGAAAGCCCTATTGTCAGAGTATTTACACCAAAAGAGCAAAACATCAAGCGGCTTTATTTTGATGTGGATTTGTCAATCAATACCAAATGGTTCATCATAGAAACATATTAATTGATATTCTAACCCGATATTAATGGTTTTCATGTTTTTTCTTAAGGATTTAATAAGATTTATATTGTATCTTATAGAAAAAGAAGTGAAGGGAGAATAACATGTGGTTACGATCGGACTTGAAATCAAGTGCTAAAAAGTTCTTGAGCAAAAACTATATCAAAGCATTTTTTGTGAGTTTAATGCTATTTTTTGTCAGTGGTTCAGGAGGCTCAAATTCATCGTGGAAAGAAGAACGCAATGCCATGTTGGATTTGGATTTTTCAAATATGTCGGAGATGGGCAGAACTGTCACTGATGCGGTTCCATTTGGCTTTATCTTCGGACTCAGTTTCATTATTATTGTGGTGCTCATCATTGCTTCATTGGCATTCAGAATTTTTCTCGGTTATCCGCTCGAGGTTGGAGGAAGAAAATTCTTTGTAAGAGGTGCTGAAGGTGAAGTGGAGTTTTCAAACATCACCAGTACGTTTAACGGTGATCACTATATGAAAATTGTGGTGGCCATGCTTTACAAAGGCGTCATCAATTTTCTGTTTTATTTGTTATTATTCTTTCCTGGTGTCGTCAAATCCTATGCGTACTCGATGGTGCCATATATCTTGACGGACAATCCGGAAATCGGTCACGAGCGTGCACTGGAACTCAGTAACGAAATGACACGAGGCCACAAGTGGGAAATGTTTATTCTAGACCTCTCATTCATAGGCTGGTATATCCTTGGTGGACTAGCGTTTGGAATCGGTACACTCTTTGTGAACCCATATGTGGATTCAACAAAAGCGCAGCTCTATTTGACTCTTAGAAAAATTGCTGTGAACGCGAACATTTGTAGTTCTGATGAATTAAATCTGGATGTTATGGCTGTTGAAGAAGTAGACGAGGATTGGTACAGATACGAATCTTAAAATCTAAGACAACAAAGGAACAAGGTTGAGCCGAGGCTCAGCCTTTTTTGTTGATTTTAGAGGTCGGATGCAATACAATGGACGTGGAGGTTTTTATGCTGGATATTTATATTGTAAGGCATGGACAGACTGAGTGGAATGTGGAGAGACGGCTTCAAGGTTGGCTTGATTCACCACTTACACTTGAAGGAGAGCGCAGTGCTTTTCTACTCCGAGAAGAGATCGGCGATATAGAATTTGATCGCATATTCACTTCTCCCAGTGGACGAGCAATCAGCACTTTAAGTCTCGCTATGCCTGAAGCCATATATGTCGTTGACGACAGGTTGAAAGAGATCTGTCTAGGGTCTTGGCAAGGGAAAACTATTGAGACAATCGAAAAAGAATATCCCGATGCCTATTACAATTATTTCTTCGAACCAGGAAAATTTAGGCTTTCAGATGGAGAGGACTACTATGATCTTCATAGACGTGTGTCTTCTTTTGTGAGTGATCTCATAAAAGAGTTTTACTATGAAACAGTCAATAAAAAAATTCTGATTGTGACTCACGGTTTGACGCTCATGATGATGCAATTGATATTCAACAGTGATGAGATTGCCAACATCGGGACTTATGCCCTGTCGCAGAATGCAAGACCTGTACATTATCATTTCGACGGCGAAAAATTTGATGCGATCATTGAAGTGAGTGCCCAGGAAGGGTATTTCGCAAAAAGTATTTAAACGTAATAAAAGTAACTTTTTCATCGAATTGCTTAATTATGAAAAACGGATTTCCCAAAAATATTGTTTTCCTACATGTACAAGTTTACAAGCGCTTGTTATAATGATGTCAATCAATGAATATTTAAGATTTGTGGAGGTAAAGATGAAAGCGTTGTCTATAAAGAATTTAGGTATTTCTGAATCGATGACTTTGGCGATTTCAGCAAAAGCGAAACAATTGAAGGCTGAAGGTGCCAATATCATCAGTTTCGGTGCGGGTGAACCGGATTTCAACACACCAGAGTATATCAGAACTGCAGCCATCAAAAGAATTGAAAAAGGTGGAAATGGTTACACCGACGCTTCGGGATTACCTGAGCTCAAAACCGCAATATGCAAAAAGTTGAGAGATGACAATGAACTCGAATATAAGAACAACCAAATCGTAGTCTCGTGTGGTGCAAAACATTCTCTTTTCAACGCACTGCAAGCCCTATGCAATCCTGGTGACGAAGTGATCATTCCGTCTCCATACTGGGTGAGCTACTATGAACTCACAAAACTCGCTGATGCAGAGCCGATTTTGGTGGAAGCTTCATCAAGCCAGGAGTTCAAAGTGAGCATCGAGCAACTGGAAAATGCAATCACAGAGAAGACAAAAGCAATCCTGATTAATTCTCCGAACAATCCGACAGGCGCTGTTTATACCGAGGCGGAGCTAAGAGCAATTGCAGAACTTGCAGAGAAACATGATTTATATATCATATCAGATGAGATCTATGAGAAACTCGTCTATGGTGAAAAACATGTGAGTATCGCAAAATTCGCTTACGACCGCACCATAGTCGTCAACGGACTCAGTAAAGCATATGCGATGACAGGTTGGAGAATCGGTTATACTGCCAGTTCAGTGGAAATCGCCAAAGTAATGAGCAATATCCAATCCCATGCCACATCCAATCCAAACACGATTGCCCAGTATGCGAGTATTGAAGCGCTTAGTGGCGATTCTGCTCCGATTGAGGAGATGAGATTGGCATTTGACGAAAGAAGAAAATATATGGTGAAAACTTTAGGGTCTATTCCTCAAATCACATGCGTTGAACCGAAAGGTGCGTTTTATGTCATGGTTGATGTTTCCGCATTCTTTGGCAAGACCGTTGAGGGCAATAAGATTGAAGGCTCCATCGATTTTGCTTCAGTTTTACTTGAAAAAGCAATGGTGTCTGTAATCCCTGGTATAGCATTCGGGGTGGACGATTATATCCGTTTATCTTATGCGACCAGTATGGCGAACATCGAAGAGGGACTTGCCAGACTTAAAAGATTCTGCGAAACTTACTAAATAAAAACAGTGATTGCACAATAACTATTTGTGTGATCATTGTTTTCTTTTTTTATGGAGAAAAATATGTTAATATAATGTTATATTTGTAAGTGGGGAATAAGATGAATGAACGTGTAAGGAACATAGAGAAAATTTTACTTGTGGCGATATTCACCACATTTATGGGGCAGATTTACGTCACGCCATTTGGGACCAACTTCAGGCTCACCATTGCAGTCATGGTACTCAATGTGTTGATGTTGACATTCCTCGAGATCAAACCGATTCCGACGATCAATCTTGTTGGACTTTTAATGTTTTCTGTGCGCAGCATAGTCTATGTGTACAATCAAAGCGGCACAGTTCTAGAAGCGTTTTCAGTTTATTATCCGGTAATTTTCTTCTATTTGTTTTACAGTTTCTTCTTTGTCGTCCTGAATGTCAGAAGTCTCATCAAGACACCGGTCAGCCTCTTTCTAGGCATCTGGATCTGTGACACGATTCCAAATATCGTTGAAATCATGGTCAGAGGTGATTGGCAAGGGGTGAATCTTGAAGAGGCTATCTATGTGATTATTCTCATAGGCCTGGTGAGAACATTTATGACGGTTGTTCTGATCTACTTGACACGTTACTATTATTCATTTGTAAAAGAAAGGGAACATCATCAGAAATTCGTCGAAAAAATCATTTTGATGTCCAATCTCAAAACGGAATTGTTCTTTCTCAGAAAGTCCAAAAACGACATCGAACAGGCCATGCAGCGCAGCTATGAAGTCTATGAGCAATTGAGTGAGACACAGCTCAAGGATTCCATGCTCACTGTCGCCAAGGATATCCATGAAATCAAGAAGGACTATTCGCGGGTCATTTCCGGTATTGAAAAAAGTATTGAGGAAACTCCAATTTATCTCATGCATTTCAAGGAAATCATGAAGATTGTCAAAGATGCCAACGAAAAGAACGCAAGATCGAAAGACAAATCGATCAGGTTTCAGTTTTCCGTCAATTGTGATTTTAAGACCCCGGAATTTTACGCACTTATTTCCATTCTCAATAATTTGATCACCAATGCCATTGATGCGATTCCTTCGTCTGGAGAAATAGTTGTAATCGGGGATTTCCAGAGTGAGAATCTCCATCTTTCGATTTCGGACAATGGGACCGGTATAGATGAATATGATATGGAACTTATTTTCGAACCCGGTTTTTCAACAAAGTTCAATGAAAACAACGGTATCATGGCTTCCGGAATCGGACTGACCCACGTCAAACAATTGGTGAGATCCTTCTTTGGTGGAGATATCAAAGTCGAGTCCAAGAAAGGTGAGTGGACTCGTTTTGAACTTTGGATGCCACTTTCCAAATTGCTTGAACCACATGAATTTAAAAAAGACACGATAATGACAGGTGAGGTGTAAATGAATTACAACTTTTATTTGGTCGATGACGACAAAAGTGTGCTCAGCATATTGAGCAAAATTATCGTCAATCAAAATCTTGGGGATATCATCGGGAAAGCCATTGATGGTGAACTAGCCGCAATGGAAATTCCTAGACTTTCACCCGACATAGTCATTGTGGATCTTCTGCTGCCAAAAGTGGATGGCATCACTCTGGTGGAAAAGCTCAAGACGGTATTTCCAGAAATGCCTTTCATTATGATCAGTGAAGTCCATTCGAAGGAAATGGTTTCAAAGGCATATAACAGTGGTGTTGAATTTTTTGTCAACAAGCCGATCAACGTCATTGAAGTCATGAATGTCATTAAAAGAGTGGATGAGAAACTGAGGATGAAGAAGGTGATTGATTCGTTCCAAAGTGCTTTTCAAAGCATGAGGACACTTGATGAAATCTCCACAAACTCCAAATCGTCCAAACTCGACCCTATACTGGAGAATGCAAAAGAAATACTGAATCAACTTGGCATACTCAGCGAGGCAGGCTGCAAGGACATCATCAACATATTGGAATTCGTCATTCAAAATGATGAAATGAGCCATAAGAAACTCATTGAGTTCAAATTGACCGATCTTTACGCATACCTCAGCACCAAGTATGAAAAGGAACGCGGTGAGATCGTCAACGAAAAGGCTATTGAACAACGGATCAGAAGGGCAATCGGTCAGGCACTTGAAAATGTGTCGGAACTTGCGCTCGATGATTACGAACATCTCGCATTCATGAGGTACGCATCGACACTATTCGAGTTCAGAGAAGTCCGGAAAGAGATGGACTACATAAAACGCATATCAAAAATCAGAGGCAAGATCAACATCAAGAAATTCATCATCGGTCTGGTTTCCGAAGCCCAAAGCAATTGACCAGTTTGAAATGTTTACAATTTAAGGGTTTGTTTTTGATGGAAGAGTTGATATAATAAAAAAGGGACTTAGCTCCCTTTTTTTTTGGTGCTTAAAAGTGTGAAATGAGGAGAAATTAATGTCAAAGAGAGAAGTATTCAACATCGAATCCGTAGAAGAAATTTTAAATAGGAACGATGAAGTCATAAGGAACATCAAAGCAATCAATGATCAGATTTTCAAGGAATCTGGACATCAAAAGAACGCATTCACAGTGACTTATGGTTGCCAGATGAATGAACACGATTCAGAGAAGCTCGAAGCCATGCTTGTGGATATGGGCTACAATATTGTAAAAAGCGTTGAAGAGTCCGACTTGGTGATTTTCAACACGTGCTGTGTCAGAGAAAATGCTGAATTTAAAGTCTATGGTAACCTCGGCCGTATCAAAAAGCTCAAGGAAACCAAACCCGATTTGATTTTGGCTGTTTGTGGTTGCATGATGCAACAGCCTCACGTTGTGGAGCAAATCAAGAAGAAATACAAGTATGTGGATCTCGTATTCGGGACACATAATTTGCACAATTTCCCGGTACTGCTGGAAGAGACGTTGACTGGAGACCATCAGGTCGTTGAAGTATGGGACTCTCAGGGCGACGTGGTAGAAGGCATGCAAATTTCAAGAAAAAAAGAGGTCAAAGCCTATGTGAACATCATGTACGGTTGTGACAATTTCTGTTCATACTGCATCGTACCTTATACAAGAGGCAGAGAGCGCAGCAGAAGACCTGAGGACATTGTGGAGGAAATCAGACAACTTGCTTTTGAGGGCACCAAAGAAGTGATGCTTCTGGGGCAAAACGTCAACTCATATGGCAACAACATCGATGACCCTGTAGATTTTGCGGATCTTTTGAAGATGGTCAATGAGATTGAAGGGATCGAACGCATCCGTTTCATGACCTCACATCCAAAGGACATCACGCAAAAACTCATTGAAACGATGGCGGAAGCAGACAAGGTCTGTGAGTATCTGCATTTGCCGATCCAATCGGGAAGCAATGTCATCCTCAAAAATATGAACCGAAAATACACGAGAGAGCATTATATAGACATCATAGACAGAGCTAAAGCTTTGATGCCCGAACTTGGGATCACAACAGACATTATTCTTGGTTTTCCTGGTGAGACCGAATCTGATTTCATGGATACTGTGGATATGCTCAAGACCATAAAGTATGATTCAGCTTTCACCTATCTTTACTCAAAAAGAACTGGAACACCTGCAGCCACTCATGATCACCAAGTCACGGAAGAGGATAAACATGATCGGATGAACCGTCTTCTAGCTGTACTCAATCCAATGATCCATGAAAAAATGAGAACCTTTGATGGTAAGACCGTTGAAATATTGGTGGAGGGTCCGTCGAAGACTTCTGATGAACTATTGATGGGTAGAACCAGACAAAATCAAATCGTCAACTTCATAGGAGACGCATCATTGATTGGCAAGCTGGTCAACATCAAAATAACAAAGCCGAAGAAATTCTCATTGTTTGGCGAAGTGGTAGAATAATTAATCGAAGGAACTTAATATGATGAATGTGGATCGTTCCAAATTAACACCGATGATGAAACAGTATTTTGAAATAAAAGACCAATATATGGACTATATCCTGCTCTATCGTTTGGGTGATTTCTACGAGATGTTCTTTGACGACGCCATAAAGGCTGCAAGGGAACTCGAAATCACACTGACGGCCCGGAACTGCGGGCTTGAGGACAAAGCTCCACTCTGTGGGGTTCCTTATCATGCCGTGGATGGATACATCAAGAAATTGGTGGAAAAAGGGATCAAAGTCGCCATCTGTGAACAAACAGAAGATCCAGCACTTGCAAAAGGCATCGTTAAAAGAGAAGTCGTGAGAATTGTCACCCCCGGAACAATCACCGATCCGGATATGCTGGATGCATCAAGCAACAATTATATTGCAGCCGTCTTTAAAAACGAACATGGTTATGGGCTTGCATACTGTGACATCACAACTGGTGCTTTCAAATCCACAGAAGTGGTGAACATTTCCATTTTGATGGATGAAGTCATGAAGATTGAACCAAGTGAGATCATATATCCTGTAAGTGGTGAACTGGATCATCAGTTATCAGATTACATCAAGGCGAACAACATCAGTTTCACTCCCTATATGGACCATGCATTCTTAAATCATTCAAGTGAAAAGACTATTGAACGCATACTGAACGTCTATTCACCAGAATCATTGGGGTTCTCGGATTATCCTGTGGCTCTTTGCGCCAGCGGGGCTCTTCTTGCCTATGTGGAAGAAACCGCAAAAGTGCCACTCATGCACATTTCCAGAATAGAACTGTACAATCACTCGTATTTCATGATGCTCGACAAATTCACCAGACGCAATCTTGAGCTCGTCGAAACCATGAGGACTGGCGATAAGAAAGGCAGTCTATTATGGGTGATCGACAAGACCTGTACCGCAATGGGAGCCAGAAGGATCAAATCGTGGGTGGAAGAGCCTCTTCTCAATCAAAAGAGTATTGAAAAACGACTGAACACTGTGGAAGTGCTTGTGGATGACCTGATGCTCAGAAGTGACCTCAGGACACTACTCAAAGAAATCTACGACCTTGAACGTTTGACCTCCAAACTGGTTTATGGCAGTGTCAATCCAAGAGACCTAGTAGCACTGAAGCAATCGCTACTCGTTTTACCTGACATCAAGGCATATATCTCTGACTTGACCTCTGGTGAATTTGAGACCATTGATTCGGAAATCGATCCGCTTCAAATGGTTTACGAACTTATTGAAAGAGCCATTATTGATGAACCACCATTCGGAATAAAAGAGGGTGGCGTCATTCGAAATGGCTTCAACGAGGAACTCGACGAACTTAGAGATGCGGCGCTCAATGGTAAACAATGGATTCTTGGCATTGAGCAGAGTGAAAGAGAACGCACGGGCATCAAAAATCTAAAAATCGGTTTCAATAAAGTATTTGGATATTATATCGAAATATCAAAAGGCAGCATCAAAAATGCACCAGAGGAATACATCCGAAAACAAACTCTCGCAAATGCGGAAAGGTATATCACTCCCGAACTTAAAAAGCTCGAAGAGACTGTGCTTGGTGCAGAAGAGAAAATCGGGAGATTGGAACTTGAACTTTTTAGCAACCTGAAACAAGACATCATGGTTCACATCGAACGAATCAAACGTACTGCAAATGCGATTGCATCTTTAGATGCGCTTTTATCCTTTGCAGAATGCAGTTACAGATATGGCTATGTCAAACCAAAGGTCAGCGATCAACCCACCATTAAGATCAAGCATGGAAGACACCCTGTGATTGAACGTATATTCAATGATACGATTTTTGTGCCAAACGATACCCATTTGGACCACAAAGGTCATCAGTTCTACATTATCACTGGTCCCAACATGGCTGGTAAATCCACTTACCTCAGACAAGTGGCGCTCATCACACTGATGGCTCAAATCGGATGTTATGTCCCGGCTGAAAAAGCTGAGATTGGAATCGTAGATCGCATATTCACGAGGGTCGGCGCATCTGACGATCTGTCCCAAGGACAGAGTACATTCATGGTGGAAATGAATGAGCTCGCGAATATACTGAACAATGCCACACCGAAATCATTGATCATTTTGGATGAGATCGGCAGGGGCACCAGCACTTATGATGGTCTGAGTATTGCTTGGAGTGTGGTGGAATATATCGCTAAACATTCAGGCATTCATGCCAAGACTTTATTTGCGACACATTACCATGAACTCACAGAACTTGAGGGTCGCATAGAAGGTGTTCGAAATTTCAGAATCGCCGTAAAAGAATCAAAAGACGATATCATATTCCTGCGTAAAATCGAGCCGGGTGGAGCCAACCAGAGTTTTGGTATCCAAGTGGCCAAGTTGGCTGGAGTACCAGGACCGGTTATCCAGAGAGCCAAAGAAATTCTTGCGAAGCTGGAAATCAATGACATCAACAACAATATTCAAAATCTCAAGGAACACGATGAACAAAGCGGTTCAACAGAGCAACTTGTGACGGCGCCATCTGAATATGCCATAACAGAAGGGCTTTATCGCTTCATCGACCAATTGGAAATCGATCGGATGACTCCTATAGAAGCCATGAACATACTATATAAGATTGTCACTGATTTTAAAGATCAATCAGGAAGAGGTTGAGATGGAAATGAGACGGATACAAAAATTGGATGAGTTCACCGCAAGTAAAATCGCCGCAGGAGAAGTAGTGGAGAGACCCGCCATGGTCGTGAAGGAACTGGTGGAGAATGCTATTGATGCCGGTGCGGACGAGATTGTCATTGATGTCAAAAATGGCGGAAAAAAAAGCATTAGGGTTTCTGATAACGGTTCAGGCATACACATTGAGGATTTGACTCTAGTTTTTGAACGTCATGCGACGAGTAAGATCAGATCGATTGAAGATCTTTATGACACGCATAGCTTGGGGTTTAGAGGCGAAGCACTTTCAAGTATTTGTGCCGTCTCTCAAGTTGAGATGATCACAATGTGTGAAGGGGATTCATACGGTATCAAAATTCAGGCGGCCGGAGGCAAGATCCTAAAGCAGTCCGAAGTAGGTGCCATACGAGGGACGAGTATTTTTGTAAAAGACCTTTTTTTCAACACACCGGCCAGACTTAAATTCTTGAAGAGCGATCAAGCTGAAGGGAGATCCATAACTGAACTTGTCAGTACACTTGCGATATCCCATCCTGAAATCGCATTTAAATATGTGAATGATGATAAACTCGTGTTTCATACTCCGGGCAAAGGAGATCTTGGCAATGCCATTTTTTCAATTTACGAAGCCGGAATTCTGAAACATCTCCATAAAATCAGTGAATCGCACGATGACATCAGCATACATGGCTTTGTCTCGAAATTCGATTACACAAAAGGCACAAAGAGCCATCAGCTGACTTTTGTCAATGGTAGATATGTGAAGAGCGACGTGGTCAAAGATGTCGTACAAATGGCATATAAGCCATATCTTATGAACAATAGACATGCTGTTTGTTTTCTCTTCATAAACGTACCGCCTTCTTCAGTGGATGTGAACATTCATCCGGCCAAAACTGAAATCAAGTTTCACGATGAAGGAAAAATCAAGCAATTGATCTACATGGCACTAAAAAAATCATTCAACCTTTACGATCAAGTTCCAAGTGTGACGTTCAGTGAAAAAGAAGTGTTTGTGAGACCACCTGCAATAGAGGCGCAAGAATTAGACGCAATCGAACCAGAACCTAGAATAAATCAGCAAAACGAGATGAAATCTGATAGGAAAGTCTCGAGTACTCCTAAAGTTTCACCACCGGCATTCACACCTGAGAAAGTCGATTTTGAAGCCATTTCACAAATGAATGCTTTTGTGGAGGATATGGTTCGTGAATCTCCTGAAATCATCAGGGATTCCGTCTATGATGGTCTGGATTTTATCGGCGTCTTTGACAAGACCTATCTCCTTTTTGAAAAAAATTCACAGCTTGTCATGATCGATCAGCATGCAGCCCATGAGAAGATTCTTTATGAGCAGTTCATGCGCGCTTTCAAAAGCCAGGAAATAGCATCACAGTTGCTTTTGATACCAGAAACTGTGGAACTGGATGCCCTGGATATGAGTTCACTCGATCAAATGGAATCGTTTATCACAAATATGGGATTTGAATTCGAGAGGTTTGGAAACTCAACCGTTATACTGAGGGAGATTCCAAGTCTGCTTTCTATTCAAAGC
Organism: Bacillota bacterium; assembly: GCA_033549245.1. Classification (GTDB taxonomy): domain Bacteria; phylum Bacillota; class Clostridia; order Peptostreptococcales; family Acidaminobacteraceae; genus Fusibacter_D. Next base: position 84,219 of record JAWSUW010000001.1, read on the forward strand.
GCAAAATTGATGTTTTCAGAAATTCTTGAAGGAACTAGAACGGGCATGGAGGATCATTTTGAGGAAAAATTGGCCTCGAAGGCGTGCAAGGCTGCGATCAAAGCTTATGATACAATCCAGTCCATTGAAGTCGACGCGTTGGTGGAACAACTATCGATCCTCGAATCACCTTATACGTGTCCGCATGGAAGACCGATAGTCATCCAGTTCGGAAAACATGAAATTGAAAGAAAATTTAAGCGGATATTGTGAAAAAGAGAGTCAATAGTGTTACATTTTTGACAAAATTATATTATAATAAGCAGGTACAATAATTATGGATAAAGTCATTTTCATAGTAGGACCGACAGCAGTAGGTAAAACGGATGTTTCCATCCAGCTTGCAAAAGCTTTGAATGGTGAAATCGTTTCAGCTGATTCAGTTCAAATCTATAAGAAATTGAATATTGGTTCAGCTAAACCTACACCGGAAGAAATGGATGGCATCCCACATCACCTCCTCGATTTCGTCGAACCGGACAAATCTTTTTCGGTCAGTGATTATACTCATCTGGCAAAAGAGGTTATTCGGGAAATCAGATCAAGAGGTAAGACTGCAATCGTCGCAGGTGGTACCGGGCTCTATGTCAATGCGCTGCTTTATGACATGGACTTTGGAAAAACTCAGTCAGATGACGAGTATAGAAATACACTTGAGAAGATCGCTGAGGAAAAAGGTAATGAGGCATTGCATCAAATGCTTGAAGCCATCGATCCCGAAGCTGCTGAAAAAATCCATGCCAATAATCTGAGAAGAGTCATAAG
>JAWSUW010000002.1:0-38046 GCA_033549245.1 Bacillota bacterium
AATGTTGGATATATTCTATATTTGTAGGCTCTATGCATACGAATCAACCCCTTGCAAATAGTATATCACAACGCAACACACGGAACAAGTGTTCTTTTAAAAAACATGCAATTCATCTCCCGCCTAAGAGGAAGGAGTATTCTTGCTAGTGATGATAAATTATTATTTACATCCAAAAGCAAACAGTACTTCAGGTTCAAAGCGGATCCCTTGCTCATCCTTATGTTCTTGGATTTCGATGAAAGCCAATCGCTTAAATTCCTCGATAACTCCAAGACTTTCCAAACGTTCAAACAAGCCCCGAGATGCATTTGTCCATTGTTCTTGCCACCACTCATCTTCATTCTTATAATAAAAGATTTTTTGTTCCACTTTCACCTCAATATCCTTGAGTCCAGCATTTTCAAGTATTTTTGTAATGCCATCAACAGTGCTGAAATCAGGTTTAAGATCAGAGGTAGCTGATGAAACTTTTTGGGTTTCTGGAAATAACTTTGTGTAGGCTATGCCAATGACCCCCATATTTTCTCGCTTTTTCCAACTGCTGATTCCCAGTTTACCACCAAACCTGAGCACTCTGACCATTTCATCAACCGCTAAAAGTGAATCTGAAAAGAATGCTATGGACAATCCACAAATTACGGTATCAAAGGTCTCGCTTTTGAAACTGAGATTTTCAGCATCCATCTGCATAATCTCAATATTATGAATTCCGTTTTCTTTGATGAATTTTGATGTTTGGTCGACCATTTCATGTGAAAAATCAATCCCGACTACTTGCCCATTAATGCAGGTACTTTCAGCAGCTGGAAATAACGAAGCTCCTCTCCCGAAGGCTACATCAAGAACATTGGAGCCACTTTCAATTTCCGCATACTCAACTAATTTTTGCCCAAAATAAGAAAAATAATTTGGGCCAATGCTGTCAAAAGTTTCAGCCACTCTGTCAAAAACGCTTTCCAGTTTTACATTTCGCTTATTAAATCTTTTCATAATCATACCTCTTTCTTCAAATTAAAAAAAGCCTACCATAATTTGAAATATGGCGGCTTCTTTGGACGCAAAAAGAGATATACGCGAAACGTATACCTCTCAAATGTGCTCTTGTAATATTATATCATGATTTTTACTTTGATACAATCGGAAATCAAGGACCTGTTCCAAATCCGTCAAGTTTCCAGCCGAAAGGATACTTTTTAAGGATTGCAAACCGAGTGCTTTTTTCACCTGGATTGTTAAACGCTTCTTGTTTCCATTCAAGATTCAGTCTGACCTCAATCTCAATTTTATCCCCATCAATCATCGCTTCGCGGATTTTAGTTCGATCTATCGGTTCAAGCGAAATGGGATCAAATATTCGTATGATCTCAAGATCACTTGCGGATACTATGTTTACCTCTGCAGAATTATCCGCATTGAAATCAGAATGGTAAAGCATCCCAGACGTTGGAAACAAATTCATGGTGAGGGCTTGAGCAAGTGAACTAGGTGTCAAGCAAGCATTTGCTTTTCTTAAGTTTCCTTTATTCAACGAATCGATATAGACTTCCATGACTTCAAATGGCGATTGTGTTTCCAGAGCCATATATTCGGTCGGACTTTTAAAAATTCCTTCATGAATCAGCCAGTCATCAAAGCTCATGCCAGTGATGACTTCCATGCTTTTGCCTTGAAGTGAGGGACCAACGGTTCCTATGTTATACATCAGCCATGCTCCTACGATCTGGTTCTCCTCTCTTAGGATTACGACATCTGCTGGTCTGGTAAATCGCGATAAAGGATTCCTGTCAGGTACTTCCTCAATCAATCTATAAACATGTGCCATGACTGTCTTGCCTTTGATGCGGTTAAGATCCAGACCTATATCCTTTGAATAGACATTGGCAAGTTGCCAATAGAGTCCTTCAGGGTAACTTCCAAGCTCGACTGTCCAGTCCGTCGGTATGGTCACTTCAAATGGCGGGTATTATTCGCCTGGTGAGAACCCGTAATGCTCCAAAAATGATGTGTCGCTGACGAGAGCCGCTTTCATCATTGTGCCGCCTCTTATAAGATGATCCTTAAAGTTCGTTCCATAAAGCGGTATTTGCTTTGATGAGTTGATGTCAATTTTATATAAAATTCCATCGTCCTTTCCAACAGTGATCAAACTCGGATTTTCATCGTCGAGCAGTTCAAAAAAGAGTCGCATCGGTTGGTCGCTGATCTTTTTCGGAGAACGCAATGTAAGATCATAAGAGTAAAAATCCAAATCTATTGGTTCTCCACGATCGTTTACAGTTGTCGATGCGTTAAAATAACAACTTCTGAGATCACCTCTAAAATCTTTATATCCGAACAGACCCTCGTGATTGAAATCAACTTCCGAAAACTCATTCTCAATTTCAGAAATCATCCGATCAAAACGGTCGCTTGCTTCCTTTGTATCAACTGTTTCTATATCTTCTGTTCTAATGCGAAAGCCCTGTACCTCCAGTTCACGATCGAATGTTATCAAAATATCAAAACCGTCCTTAGTAAAGGGAATGACTAGTGGATATGCAATCTCAAAACCCTCACTGAAAATGAGTTGATCTGGCCCGAGGATCTGTTCCACATTTGAAAGCGACATCCCTTTTTTAATGCCTGCTACCGGATATTCTCCATAATACATAACAGCACTGATCGGATAAAAGGTAATTTCATCTTTTTCTTCATCAACTGGCGAGTAAATCATCAAATCATCATAGAGAAGATAATCGCCAACAATCCAACCTTTATCATCTGGTGTCCCGAGCCTATCAAAAATCACTGAACTGCTTGAACCAAATGTAAATTGATTGAGCCTTGGTTCAGAGGTGATTTTTGAAAAATCTGGTCCTTGTACCGATGACAACGAAGGTTCATGAAAAATGGCTTTTGATGCAAAATCATATGGCTCCTCTTTTTTCAGGAATTCATCAGTCTTTAAAAATTCAGAGAAGGATTTATCTCGTATGCGAAAGGTCAGAGTTCGATAAGATGTCTCAAGGACCGTAATCGAGTCTGTATCTTGAGTGGGTTTTGAAGGTATCTCAGAGCCGAAAAAAACATAACTCTTATAGAGCTGTGGTTCATCAAGTGAGGTGACATAATAGATATTATCATGGTGATAAACGACATGACCATCTTCATATCGGATATTCATTTGATTATAAAGTGATTCTATTGGTTTGGTCCTGTCAAATCCGATCAATTGAAGCTCAGCAACTTCAGTGATCGTTTCTGTGTTAAGTCTGACATCCGTATCAATATCTAATATCACCAAAGCGTAAAACTCTTGTCTTTCATAATAATCCTTGCCATACTCGGTAAAATCATAGGGAATCGGATACTCCGATTCATCAAGTGATTTGACTGCAATCACCCGTCGCTGTAAGTCTGGTCGTATGTAGTAGTAATCATCGCTTGGTAATTCTACTGATGATGAGCTATCATCAATGACATCAATGCTATCATCTTGTGGCTCCTCATTGATATTCTTTCCCTTTGTGATGGTAAATATGAGTAGCAATATGACAACTGCACTCAAACCGTACATCAATACTCTTTTGATCATCGTTTCCTCCTATAAAGCACATGCAAACTTAAAGGATGATCCTCCGAAATTCTCGGATGATTAAATGTGGATAGTTCTTCCATACCAATCTTTTTCATGACATTGATCGACTGAGTGTTAATTTGCGCAGTAAATGAGTAGATTTCATTAAATCCCAATACACCAAATCCATAATCCAAACAAGCTTTCGCCCCTTCAGTGGCATAGCCTTGATTCCAATATTTTTTAGCCAGTCTCCATCCAATTTCCACACATGGAGTGAAGAACGCTTCAAAAGTAGGATTTGAAAATCCGATGAAGCCGATAAATTCTCTGGTTTTCTTGATTTCTACAGCCCATAATCCATAGCCATGTAGTTCAATGTTCTTTTCGATTCTATCCACGAAATCATCCGATTGGTCTTTCGTTAACTTATTTGGGAAATATTTCATTACATCATCATCTGAGTTCATATGGAAAAATGGGAGTCGATCTTCATCTTTCCATCGTCTGAAACCTAGTCTTTCTGATTCGAAAATATACGACATCTCCGTGTTCTCCTTCATATGGCACTCACTGCACTGAGCGTCATGTAAAGAAATGATGCCCCCACAGTTCGTACAGGTCCAACGGGTAATTTCACTTTGCATGAAATGACTTAGTCCTTCTTCTTTCGCTCTTTTACTGTTCTCTACCAAACTGACCCCGTATCTTTTTTTATAACTCTTATCCAAGTTTTTAACTAGTTTGCAAGGGAAATCCTCACACTCATAACAATATGTAAAGCCCCTTGACTTCGCACACTCTTTGATTTTACAGGCTCTACAATGCTCAGGTTTATGCTCATCACCCACCAGACATCCATGACATGCTTTTTTGTCTTTCAGATGCTTATAGCAAACTTTACAATTCATTCCACAAGGAGCGAACATGTTGATATCAATATGCTCTTGAAATCTCATCTGAAGCCTCCAGTCCAAAGGTTGGAAATAACTTGATCTTTCATAAATCATACCATTTTGTATTTCAAATCACAAAGCAATTATGATACTATGATGTTGTAAACTCAGCAATTGAAGTCAAGAAATAGAAATCTTCAGATGCTAAACTCTAAATAGAGGTGAACAATGAAAAATAAGGATGCGGATCAAATTGAAGCGGTGAGAAAAGTTCAAAAATATATCGAGTCCCATTTGAACAGTCGAATCACGCTGATGGATTTGTCCAGGGTATCAGGGTATTCACAATGGCATATTGAACGATTATTCAAAGAACTGACAGGAAAAACTCCCTTTGAATACATAAGAGCAATGCGTCTGACAAAGGCCGCCTTCTCACTAAGAGACGATCTTGAATCCAAAAAAATTCTGGATGTTGCGCTGGACTATGTTTTTGATTCCCACGAGGGCTTCACACGGGCTTTTTCAAAGCAATTTGGAATTGCTCCAAAAGCATATCAAAAAAGGCCAGAGCCCATTCCATTATTTTTACCCTACCCTGTAATCAGTATACACCTCGATTCTGAAAAAAGGAGTGTAACCAATATGTCTGAAGAAAAAAAAGTCAGAACGGTATTTGTGCAAGTGATTGAGAGACCTGAAAGAAAAGCCATCATCAAAAGGGGAATCAAAGCAACCCATTATTTTGAATATTGTGAAGAAGCAGGCTGTGACGTCTGGGGGATGCTGGTTAGTGTCAAGGAAGCTTTGTTTGAACCTGCTGGTTTCTGGTTGCCAGACAGCTGGATCAAACCTGGAACATCGCAGTATGTTCAGGGAGTAGAAGTTCCGCTGGATTACAACGGTACTATTCCTGAGGGTTTTGAACTCATAAGCATGCCACAGGGTAAAATGATGATTTTCCAAGGAGAACCTTACGAGGATGAAAACTTTGGAGAAGCTATTGATGAAATTTGGGAAATCATCAAAAATTATAACCCAAGTCTTTATGGCTTTGAATGGGCTGATGATGAAAACCCGAGATTTCAGCTCGAACCACAAGGATATCGCGGCTATATAGAAGGAAGACCAGTAAAAGAGGTAACTTCAAGATAATATCAAAAAAAGCCAGCAGAAATAGGAATTGATTTCTGCTGGCTTTTTTGTAGCTGTCTTAATTATTTTCAAATGCCCAACTCGACATACAATCAAACATTGCATTCTCTTCGCAGTCTGATCCATCACAATCTGATGAAAGTTCTATCATGCAAGATTTTAAAGACTGGCAGTATTGATCCATTGACTCTGCAACAATTTTGGCGTGTGCGATGGCTTCTACGACAGTTTTTGCACCGGTTACGACATCCCCAGAAGCAAAGGTCCCAGGTTTGGTGGTTCTGCCCTCTTGATCTGCGATCAAGAGTCCAATCTTGGAAGTGTTAAGCTCAGTAGTATTCTTCACAATATTGTTCCGTGCGACCTGACTGATTGCCACTATGGTTGAATCCGCTTCAAACAACTGTTGCTCTGTAGATTTTTGAATAAACCCGTCCTGGCCATCCGGACCGACACTCGGAACACGTTCGACCTTTCCTAAAACAACACCATGATCTACAATCTCTATCGGATAACTGTAGAGACTGAAACTGATTCCATCTTCTAACGCTTCACGGATTTCATGCTTCGTTGCAGGCATATCCTCATACCCTTTTCTGTAAATGATGGTGACTTTTTCAGCTCCGTTTCTCATGGCACTTCGCGCAGCATCAAAAGCTACATTGCCTGCTCCTATGACAGCCACTTGCTTGCCAAGTTTGTAGGTTTCGGGAGATTTCAAATAATCGATGGCATAATGTACATTGCCAAGGGTCTCTCCTTTGATGGTAAGTGGTTTTGGATTCCAAACACCCGTACCGATGAAAGCCGCCTTATAGCCGTCCTTAAAAAGTCGATCGAGCGTAATAACTGGTCCTATCAATGTGTTTGGTCTGATTTTAACTCCGAATTCAAAAAGTTTTTCCTCAATTTGATCTACAACAGAATTGGGAAGCCTATAATCCGGTATCCCATATCTTAAAACACCGCCTATTTTGTTATGCGCCTCGAATATTGTGATATCGTATCCTCGCGCGGCAAGTATGAAGGCAATGGTGATGCCAGCAGGACCGCCCCCGATAATCGCAATACGCCCCTTATCTTTAAGAGGTGGCTGAAATTCATTGCTCTCAAGATATAATCGTGACACTTCTTCTTCAATTTTATGAAATGCAATCGGATCGCCTTTCGCATTCAACACACAATTGCCTTTACATTGCTCCTCATGGATGCAGACCATGGAACACACTAATGATAACGGATTATTATCAAAAAGAATTTGTCCGGCTTCAATCAACTTACCCTCTTTATACAATGCAATCACTTGAGGAATAGGAGTGCCTATAGGACAATATTCTTGACATTTCGGTTTTTTACAAAGGAGACATCGATCAGCCTCATTCATATTTAATGTATGCATTCTTCCTCCAACATATACAAAATCCCCCAGCTAGGGGGTGATTTCATAATAACACATCCTTTTTTAGGGTTCAACCATATTTGTCATTGACAAATCATATTGGCATTCATTCTATTGAAGAATTTCCCTATATAATAGTTACAAGGAGGGATGCTTATGTCAAGAAAGATTATTGCTTTGCTGCTGATTGTATGCTTGTTGGGGGTCATCATGCCTACAAATTATGTAGAAGCTGCTGAAGAAATCAAAATTGAAACACATACAGGCAGTCTTGGTTGGAATGAACCTTATACATTAAAAATCAATGTGGGTGATTCTTCAATACAAAAAAACGCCAATGTGGTTGGAATTTCAATAAAGAAATTATCGGATGAATATGCCAATGGCAACCTGGAGATTGTATCGATCAATGGAGAAAGGCCCTATTCAGTCAGTACTGAAAATGAAGGTGCTTCAAAATACATCACTTCATCTTACAATTATGTGGACAATGAAGCTGAAAATATTTATTATGGCTATCGTATGGACTATAACGGTGAAAAAACGCTTGAAATTCTACTTGAGAATTCCAGCCCTGAAACGAATTATGTTGATTATGCAATTTATATTGGTTTCTATAAAATCAGCGCAATCACACAAGATGAGTATAACAATGGTACAGGCAACAATAGATTGGCCGCTTCTGACAACAAGTTCTATGAAGTGATCGAACAAGATATTATAGGAACCAGTGTACAGGTATCTCCCATTCATTTAAGTTATGCTTTGCCATCGATGTTTGAAGGTCTAACGGTTTCAATTGATCGTGACTCAGATCCATACACAACTGGACTTCAGATCAATGCCAGAACCTTTTTGGGAGAAAAATATCTTCCCCCACTAGAAGCCCATATACAGGGCAAATATTCTGAATATCAATATACAATCAATCACAATGTGACACCGGAATTATCTTATAAAGCTGAAAATGAAAAAAAAGATTTTCTGGAAATGGTTTCTGTCACTGGAAGCAGCTTAAGTTCGGATCCGAATGCCGAAAGGAAGATTCTAAGCTCTTTAGCACAATCTACTGTTGATCAATTCAAGGCAACCACAGGTTATTGGACAGAACTTTCAAGATACAGTGAGGAAATAAGAAAAGACAGCCATTTCAACGCTTCAAATGTCTACGAGACTGTTACCCATACAAAATCAGTTTTACACTTTTTTGCTGCGGTGACATTGGTTATGCCAAATGAAACAGTACACGTCATTAAATTCCAGAAAAACTTATCTTTTCCAGCAGCACACTTTACAAAAGAAAATGAGCTTGCTAAAGCAAAGGGCGAGTTTGAACAATTTCTGCTTTCATTTTCCATGGTCCCCAAAAACAAAGGCATGACACCAGAGGAATATGGTGAGTTCATCAAAGGAAACGATGAATTCTCGATAAACCTGGTCTCCTCTACCGTCACAGTTCCAAATACGGGAATTTATGACACAGGCACTAAATCAGATTCGGCCTTTTTACCAGGAGTCCGAATCAACAAACCCTATGATTACACTGACACACTCTTGGTTGTAGGTGAAATATTAGGTGGTCAGGAGAATCCTCCAATAGCTTTTTATGAAGGTGTTGAGGTATTTACCATGACACAACCTACAGATTCAAGTTTTGTGAGTTTCAACATGGTGACTAGAGGTGTTCGTGGTGGCTCGAATGGGGGTCTTGACTTCGAGCCAAAACAGAAAGTCAAGTTTACACTGAAGGATACTGAAGGCAACACGCTCTCGAGACCGATCATATTGAATGTCAATCTGATCGATGTATCACCCAAAATCATTCTCGTTGAAGGACCCAAAACCGCTGCTCAAAGTGGTGCGGAACGCTCTTTCACAGTCAGAATCGAAGATGCAGACGATGAGATTCTCTCAGTGACCATCAGTAGCCCTTTTGGACAAGTTAGACTGTCAAATGGCGACTTCAAAAAAACAATGCTATCAGACATAACCGCTTTCGAAGATTTCAAAATCGGATTCCTGGCACCTGAAATCGGCAATTTCGATATCAACAAGGAAATGCAAAATTTAAGCATGGTCGCACTACAGGAAGGCACATTCACAACTTTGGCTGCCGACCTTCAAGGCGTTGCGATGGAAAACTATACGAACAAACTCAAAGGAAAATTCGACAAAAACAGCAAAGTGTTTAGAAGTGAATTTGATTGGAGCAATTATGACCAGAAAATGATGGCGATAGACAGCATCAAAGCTGCTGGTGAAAATTATGAAAAATGGAACAGCATCAACTCGGCTTATGGTCATTTTGGAAATACGATGAATGCCGTTAACGCAGCCAAAAACGCACAACTCGGCGAGGAGATCGCTGAGGCGATGAACACTGACAATAAAGGCGTTTTTGAAGCATCCGTCGATGTGGGCATCGCATCCATCAATGTTCTTCAAACTGGTGTAGGACTTTTCACCAGCGCGCTCAGCTATGTCCCAGGTGGCCGTGCCGTTGCAGGCAAAACAACACTTTGGTTCAATTTATCGACAAATGTCTGGAAAGCGAATCTTCAGTATCTCTCAAAACTAGAAAAGATTGATCGGGCGGAAGAAGTTCTAGAACTCATTCCAGTGATCATATCCACTGAAGACAAATCAGGTTTTGTGGTGAGATTTGTAATACTTGTTCCCGTCATCGGACTGGAGGTGTGACATGAAACGACTTTTTCTGAGTCTCATACTAATCTTTGCGATCACTTCCCCAACCTTTGCATATGATACTATTGAAACTGTAATTGAGGCACATTATGCAGCTGATTTAGCAGGCGATATCAATCAACTTCTGCAAACGATGAACATGGACTACATCACGACCCATTTAGCGGATGAAGAAACCTACCGGGCCTATATAGGTGGCAACAAGGCTGTCTATAAAACTTTGGCTGCAACTGTCTCAAATATTGAATACGACTTGTCTGATGATGGCAACATGGCACTTGCCAAATATGATGTCAGTGGTCGATTTGAAGTCATTGATACCAAAGAAGCCATTGATTTGAATAAAACAGTCGGTGCATATTTGCAGAAAACAGGTGGCAAGTGGCTGATCAATTTCACCATGGATGCAGATTTGATGTCACTTAAACTGGAATCTGGTGCAGCTGAATTAGGGATGGCCTTGACAGAAATTGTAGCTCTTGAAGATGTGGAACGTCCAATCTTTGATCAGGAGGAAAATATCAAAGCACAGTTTGAAAGCGCGGTTGAATCTCTTGAATCCTTCAATGAAGCCACAATAAGTCAAGGCAACACTACAGAGTCTATGCCACAACAATCTGAAGACTCCTCAGAATATGACTTTGAAAAAATCATAGCGGCTCAAGAGGCTGCCCATAGAACTAAAACACTCCTTCGCATTTTTCTCGCAGTAGCTGTGATTGGTGGCGGTGCAGGTGCATTTCTCTATATGAAAAAAAGAATTAAAAAGTAATCGTGAAAAAAGCGACTTAGTCCATATTATATTTGGATTAAGTCGCTTTTATTGCAATTGACAATAAGTTGACAAAGTTATACGATTGTCAAAAGAGGAGGTATGATTATGTCAAAATTAATACTAATTATAACAATCATATGCGTATTAGTTCTAGGATTGACTGCATGTAGCTCTCAGCGTCCAAGTTTTACCCTGGATAATTACATACGTGTCGACGGTTCCACAGTTACAATACCACTATCTGAAGCTATTGCCGCCGCATTAACCGGTGAGACGATCGAAACTGTACGTCCTTACATACTTCACAATAAGACTCACAGTGCATATGTCAATCTCATCGATGAGAAGACAGATCTTATTTTTGTCACCAGCCCCTCAGAAGAGGAACTCGAATATGCTGAGAGTAAAAACATCGAACTGGAAGTCATCCCGATTGTTAGTGAAGCTTTCGTATTTTTGACCCATAGGGATAATCCTGTGGAAGGACTGACTTTGGAAGAAATTCAAAAAATCTATGCTGGTGAGATCACAAACTGGTCCGAAGTCGGTGGTGAAGATGTACCGATTATTCCCTATCAAAGACCTGTGAATTCGGGAAGTCAGACCGGTTTTCTTGACCTTGTCATGGGTGGAAAGACTCCTATCGAACCGCCTCTAGAACAAATTCAAGCTGATATGGGTATGCTCATAGATGCGGTGGCTACCTACGAAAATGCTCCAGATGCAATTGGATACTCTTATTACTACTTCGTGGTAGATATGTGGGGAAATGAGAAGGTCAAGCTACTGAAGGTGGATGACATATACCCTGACCAGGAAACCATATCAAGCGGACAGTATCCAATCAAAACTGCATATTATGCAGTTTTCAGAAAAAGTGAATTGGAAGACAGTGACATTCGAAAAGTAGTCACTTGGATTCTTACAGATGATGGGCAACAACTTGCTGAGGAGGCGGGATATGTCAAAGTCGAATAAACTTCCATTTGTCCTTCTTCTGACTTTTATACTACTGCTTACAGCTTGTTCCAGCACCCCCGAAGATTTCTCTTATTTATTCGAAACTGAACTTGAAAACATTGAACCCTATTCAACTGGAAAACCGGTATCAACCCCAGTAGAAATAACAACACTATCTGAAAACCCTATCGATATTGAAACAATCAACGAGACCAATGGGTCAATGCAGAAAATCTCAGGACTAAAAAACAAAGCAATTGAAGATGAAATCAACAACATCATATATAACATGTTTCAAAAAATGAAACGCTATGCATATTTGGAAGAAGTTCCGCCCTATCCAGGTTATGCAATTAAATTCGATGACGCCAACAAATCCATGGACAGATACTACAGCGTAGAAATTGTATTCAACTCAAACAACATACTCTCAATAAGTGCAAATGTAGACTTTTACTATATTACGAAAGGTATGCACCAGTCTTTCAATCATTTTGAAGCCGTAACGCTGGACCTCAATACCGGCAAACCGATTGCATTGTCACAGCTTTTTCTGGACAATTCAGACTGGAAGACCGCGGTGAATGATGAGATCAACACTTGTTTGGCTTCGAATCGTGCGGATGAAGAGAAACTGGAATTCAATTATTATAGTTATCCATCGGACATTTTGCTGGTGAAACCATTTATGGGAATCGAAGATACCTTTAACTATAGAATCAGGCAGAATCATATTGAACTGATCTTCGATTATAACGATTCGGCTTTTTATACAGCCGATGGCTCTGTTATAATACCCCTTCAGATGAACAACTTTCTGGATCAGCTTGCATTTTCAGAGCGCTTTGTAACTGATGACAGTCTATATGATAACCCAATTAACATGATAAGCTTTTTTTCTCCTGAATTTTACCCAGCCACGCCTGTAGATCAACATGAGACAGTTGATGGACGCGATTGGTATACGATTACTTACAATTCATCTGTAGATGAAATCATAAAGACACGTAGTGATGCGCTTTCAGAAGAGGTACGTGAAAAGATCAAGATTGTACTTGAGGATAATCCAGAATACACTTCTATCTATGAAAATAAAAGTTGGGCTCAAATCGGTCCCTTTACGAACTTAAGGATAGATATAAACTTGGTTGCCAACAATAATTTTTACTGGGCAAGTTATTCCTATGTTTTCGATGATTTGGGCAATATACTTACCCTTGCTGATTTATTTGTCGATTCATTCAATTATGAAACATTGCTCAAGAATGAAGTCATTCAAGCTACACAGTCACAGCAAATTATATTGACTGATGATCAGATACAACTGTTGGACTAAACCGCTAGCGCGGTGACTTTTAAACCCTTCTAAAGACATATTCGCCATTATTGTGTATAATTCCTCTTAATCAAATAAGGAGGCGATTACCATGTCAGAACATCTTTCCAAATTCAAAATTGACCTTGAACTTAAAGGTTATAGTCCAAGGACTGTTGATACCTACACCAGATGGGTGAGCTTTTTTATCAACTCTTGTGGCCTACCACCCGATCAGATCACCGATGACCATGTCAGAGACTTCCTTCATCATGCCATCACGGTGAAGAAACTCAGTCGATCTTATGTAAATTCCAATTATAGTGCAATCCGGTTCTTCTTTGAAACAACTTTGAATCGACCTTGGAACATGAAACACATCCCTCGCGTCAAGTGTCCTTCAAAACTTCCTATTGCCCTTTCGCCGGATCAAGTTCAAAAGATTATTAAAAGCACAAATAACCTCAAACACAAAACCATGCTCGTCACTTGCTATTCCGCTGGACTTCGCGTTGGCGAACTGATGAATTTAAAACCAACCGATATTTTCAGCGATTCCATGCAGATCCGTGTTCGAAATGGAAAAGGTGCCAAAGAAAGGTACACTGTACTGTCTAAGGCCAATCTTGACTTGCTGCGTACTTATTTCAAGCGATATCGACCACATGAATTTCTCTTTGAAAATGATCGCACGCATAAACCACTGACAACGCGGACCATTCAAAAGACTTTTCAGGAGAGACGCGAGGCGCTTGGTCTTCCAGAAGATGCTACCATCCACAGCCTAAGACACAGTTTTGCCACACACCTTTTACAGCTTGGTACGGACATCGTCGTGATTCAAAAACTGCTTGGTCATCACGACCTTTCTACGACTTCTAAATATCTTCATCTGATTTCTGGAGAAGTGAGCAGAACACTTAGCCCGTTTGATGTTATGGACGTTTATCATGACCAGTATTAAATCCATTCTCAAGACTTCATTTTCAAATGTGCATCAAAATCTTCCTTTATCATATCACCAGTACAAAGTCTTTAATGCCCTTATGAACTGCAGAACCCATAAGCTTGGTGCTCATTCAAATGTCTGTGAAGACTGCGGCAGTTCTTCCATTGCCTATAATTCGTGTAGAGACCGGCACTGCCCACTATGTCAATCCTTCAAAAGAGAAAAGTGGCGCATTGACCGTAACGCTGAACTGCTCAACGTACATTACTTTCATGTCGTCTTTACGATTCCAGAGGAACTTCATGAATTGTTCCTACACAATCAGAATATGCTTTATACTCTTTTAATGAAATCCTCTGCTAAAACCCTTTTGGAACTGGCACAAAACAAGAAATATCTCGGTGCTGATCTAGGTCTTACCGCTGTTTTACACACCTGGGGGCAGACACTTTCCTATCATCCGCATGTGCATTTCATCGTGCCTGGTGGTGGACTGTGTCCTGAATCTGGTCTGTTTAAAACGAGTCGCAAGAATTTTCTTATTCCAGTGAAGGTTCTTAGCAACGTCTTCAGAGCCATTTTTCTTAAAGCTTTAAAGGAACTTGCACTTTCGGATGAACTCTATACAAATCTGAATGCCATAGAGTTCAAAGATTTGATTAATCAACTCTATGGCAAAGCATTTGTCGTTTACGCCAAGGAAAATTTCGATTCTCCAGGTCATGTGATCAACTATCTTTGTCAATACACACATCGTGTGGCCATATCCAACCACAGACTTCTAAGCGCTGATGATAATCGTGTCGTCTTTTCATATAAAGATTACAGGGATCAGGGCAGAAAAAAGACCATGACACTTTCTACCACTGAATTTTTAAGACGATTTGCAATGCATATATTGCCGGCGGGGTTTTCGAAAGTCAGACATTATGGTTTTTTGGCGAACTGCAACAAGAAGACGAAGCTCGCAAAGTGCCAAACCCTGTTGCGTATCATCCCTTCGAAAAAATCACTTGATTACACCGCTGTGGAATTTATCAAAAGGTTCATGGACAAAAATGCTTTCAAATGCAGTCAGTGCAAAGCAGCACTTAATCTTGCTCTAGTAGCTCAATCAAATGGCTTACTGGATTCGAGTTAGCCCACTGAAACTGAATACATCTGTTTTCCAAATGATCTTCGGTTCATGGGGAGGGGGAAGCTATGTCCTTTTGCTAACAATTCAGATGGTATTACGGCAAAAACAAGACTTTTCACATAAAAGTTGATGCTGATTTTTCAAAAACACAAAAGATCCATTAATTGAATCCCCAAAGGTAATGGTACGCGGCTTCGTCCAACATGACGTTCCAGATGCGCTGATAAGTGTGACTTGGTGCGTTATTTTTTTCTGCGCATCAGAAACATCACTTTATGTTATCTGACACCTTGATGTTTCAAATCAATTCAACTAATTTGTATTTTACGACACTTCCAATCAATCGCGATCAGCGAGAAAGCTCTCCTATAAGCCTGTTTTTTCAATTTAATGAGATTGGTATTGAAAACCTGAAAATCTTTGATTGAACATATAAAACGACCTAATCCTTAATTCAACTGGATTAAGTCGTTTTTAATTTTATAGTGGTTCTTTGATCTGACACATTTTATCATTACAGTTCTGACAGCGGATACTGGCGTTTGATCCTTTCCAAAATCGCTCTGGATGATTGGCGTATACAAATTCCCATCGGATTAAAACCACACAGGATGTGAAAAACAGACTCCAACTGTAAAAACTCTTGATGAACAGCAGTGGTGTAAAAATCATGAAATAGCCCCAATCAAATATCCTACAATTCACACAACAACTATTTTTCATGATGAAAGTCTGAAAAGGACAGAAAATCAAAACACATATGAGATCTGAAAGATAATAAAAGAATGACAACAGAATCATGTCCGACACACCAATGATATTGGCGAGATACAGTGCAGCGAAAATTGCATTGAAACAAAGCCAGACCAACATCACTTTCCATGCCTTTATATTCATATCCTGAACATAAGTATAAAGTGATTCAAGCGTAAATATTTCATTTGGAACAGTATAAGTTTCTGCTCTACTTTTTCGAAGCCCCATAGTCAATTTTTTCAGTGGCAGCAAATGGCTGATCATACCCGCCATGAATATGGCCCAGAGGATTTGTTTGTAGCCAAAATCATTAAAAAATGGTTCATTGACCAGTGCTTCCAACAAATGTCTTTGGGTAAAATATAAATACACTGCAACTATAAAAACCACTGCCCTAAATATAAATTGAATGACGTGGTCATAATATACGCCGTTTCCAGTTTTTTTAATAATCCTCATTTAAATACCCTCATAATGACATCATGTAAGATGTGCTACCAATTTCTTTTCAATAACGAATATATGAATAAATCCGTCATTTCATTCCTAAAATACATGTACTCTCTCAGCAATCCTTCTTCAAGAAATCCTAACCTCTCAAGAGCTTTCCTAGACGATTTGTTGTCTGGATAAATTAAAGCTTCGATCCTGTTTAAATTCATTCAACACACTATTGGCTTCAGGTTCTGCAAACCCTTTATCACATATTAATGGTACATCGAATCCTAAACCCTGAAGGTTGAACGTAGTTGTAAGGCATCTTAATGCCATAACCCAATGACAAACAGGCACCAAGTTCTTGCAACAACTTATCTAAGCGAATTAAGGTAATTCCAAGATCATTTCCATAAGTACACACTGCACTGAAGTGTATCTGTGACAAAGATATCCGTTCTGACAACATCATCAAGAATTCCTTAACAATCAACGGGTAACTGTGATTATACATAGGAAACACAAGGACCATCTGATCACTGGATTCAAAAGTGACTTCATCATTCATGGATTTGCTCATTGAACGATAACTGAAATTCAATTCGTCTGATAATAACTTTGCTACATACAATGATTTACCAGTTCCACTGAAATAATAGATTACTCCACTCATTTGGTCTCCTTGGAATATGACTAATGTTCTTTTTAGCCTCGCCTCGCTAGTGATGGGGCTAAAGTGTTAGACGATGATTTATTTATCTTCTCTGCATAATTTATTATTGATTTGAGTACCCAAACTCTTCAACAGAGAATTTTACCTTTTTGTGATTAGTGTAAATGATAACAGAGGTTATCATGATTCCAATTATGCATGATACTATTCCTCCGTTCATAAAAGTATGAATTGCAACAACTGGAAGAAGTGATTTAGAAAAGTGTCTAATAATGGCAAAAGTTATGAATGTATTAAAAAACATATTAATGAAACCAAAATGGTATGTACCTAAGAATATTTCTGTGTGTGCAATTGTAAAAATCAAGCTACTAAAAATCATTGCGCTTGCATTTTTATGTTTCTCATCTTTGAATATCTTTAAAATTATTAGATATATAAATCCTCTGAAAAAGAATTCTTCACCCGTTCTTGCTACTCCTTCTATGATTTTCGTACCAAATGTCAACTCTGAAGCTGTTTGAAATCCAGTGGCTAAACCTAAAAGTAGAACAATGCAAAATGTAATAATCACTGATCTCCAACTGAACTTAAAACCTAACTCCTCCAACTTATAGTCATTGTTATCTTTGAATATTAACAAGGGAAGAAAGGAAAACAGTACAAAAATTAATTTTAATACATTTGCAAATTCTTGATAGTTTTCACCATAATGAGACATGAATAATGTCACAAATGTTGACATAATGAGCACAAAAAACGAGTATGTTATTCCTAATTTAATTGATTTGTTAATAGATTTATTTGTCATTTTCATTCACCTGTTTTTTAATTTTCGTCTAACGTTCTTACCGTTTTAGCCGCCTCTGTGGCTAAAATGGTGTGTCATAAGGTGTTAAATAAAATAGTTTTTATTCCTTGTCATTATCACATATATGTTATATAATTTACTTAGACAAGGAGGTTGGTGAATTGTTTAAGATCATATACTTTACTCGTAATAACAAATATCCCATTCTCGATTTTTTTGAGAAAATTCCAAAAAAAGATGTAGCTAAAATTTTAAGAGATATTGATCTACTTGAAGAATTCGGATTATCACTTGGTATGCCATACATTAAAAAAATGAGTGGAACGAAAGATATTTGGGAATTAAGGATAAAACAGTCAACCAACAACTATCGAGTTTTTTATTTTACTATGAAACCTCAGCAGATAATATTGCTCAATGCTTTTCAAAAGAAAACTTCAAGAACACCTTCCAAAGAACTAAACAAAGCTATCGAATATATGAATGAATACCTTGAAAGGAGTGAAAATCATGAATCATAACGATATCAAAAAGACACTTTTTGAAGATAAAGAACTCAAAAATGAATACGATGAAATGTCTCCCATTTATGAATTGAAAAAAGAAATTATCCGATTAAGAATTGAAAAAGGATTATCCCAGAAAGAATTAGCAAATTTAATGGGAACTAAACAATCTGCAATTTCAAGACTCGAAAACGGTTCTTATAATCCAAGTGTAGAATTTTTAAATCGTATCGCTCATACTCTTGGAAAGGAACTTCACATCTCTTTTAACTAGCCAGCCTTAGCTGGCTTTTTTAATGCCTTATAACTCCCATTTCCCTGAACCATTACAAAATTAAAGCTATCACCCTCTAATGTTAAGTTTAATTTCACGAAAAACTACTTTAGCTGACGTACTCATCATCCACCCGATAATACCTAAAAAACCTCTTGAAATCTTTCCCATCCGTTTCGATGACCATTGGTCCCAAAACAAACTCCGTTACATCTTCTTTAGATATGCCTAAAAAGTGCTTATGGTACACAAATTTGTCGATTCTCTTCATATTCATTGGATCATATCCTTTGACATGAAAATCACCCTCGATGACTGCAACGTTTTCATTTTCAATGATGTCTTTGACACATTGTATTGTTGATTTATCATTTTCTAGAATTAAATCACGAATCTCAGTGTATTGTGAGATTTCCATCTCACTGTTCATTTCCATTTTCAAAAGCGAGCCAATCAAGTCGTAATTGAAGTCAAGGTTTGGAGCTATCGGCCTTTTATAGTTCAAATTTAATTCATCGACCAACAGACATACCAATGCACCAGAATAATAAGCAATTGTTCTAGTGTCCAGTAAATCCAGTCCGATTGAGTTCAGTCTACTGGTCATAACGGACACTTGTTTTTCATATGAATACTGATTTAAAATATATAGGGCCTTGAGCTTCACATATTCTGCTGTGCCTTCAACGGTCTCAATTGATTTTTCGTAGGTGCTGTCCTCCCCGATTAACTCAAAACGCTTATTTCTGATAGTCACAAAGTCAATAAACAGTTTATGCATATAATCGTAGTCATTGGCATTGATGGCCTCTGAAAGCGCTATGAATTCATTTGCCTTGAGATTCAAGTTGTCAAACTCCATTGGGTAAGAAAGTGCATCCAGATCGTTATAGAATCGACTTTCGCCCATTGTCATTTGATGCGCATGAAACATTTCATGGATTATTGCCGCTGATAGTAAATCCAGGTCGTCGAGATCATGCAAGCTAATGTTCCATATGGCAATCTGATTTCCTTCGAATTTGATTGTAGTGTTGCCCATAAATTGCTCTGTGATTGGAAAAGTTCGGTTATGAGTACAGACCTTATATTGGTCATAGATTGCAAAATCGTATTGCTTGAAGCCTGGCCATAAGAGGTCAAAATCAATGCGGTCGATCCTATCCTTGATTTCTTTGTAAATTCGTTCCATTTAGTCTCCTTAAGAGGTGCTCATTATACTTTATATTCGAATAATGGTTATACACCTATTGTATCATTTTTTTGTTAGATTCCATGTAAATAGTCTAAACTTTCTGACTATTTAATACTTATGCAAATTGCATCATTTTATTTTAACATTCCATGGTATAAAACTATCCCCTTACGCATAAGTGGTAATCTATAGTCAAAGAAAGAAAAGTGCAAAAAAAAAAATAAACATAACTGATTAATCCAGTTATGTTTTGACTTAAGTAAATAATCTCATAATGATCACAATTATAGGTGCCACAATCAACCCCACTCCAACAATTCTTATTTGCCTATGATATTGGGGATTGTTGACCCTACGCCAACTTGGAACATAAATGCCTCTATGTTTACGCCAGTAAAAATCCGCTCCAGCGCTCTCAGGCTTTAGTAGTGACAACACACCGAATAGAATAAACGGTGCCATTACAATTAACTCTCCTATGGGCATGCTCATATCCATTTCTATTGTCCTCTCACCTCCATGCTGATAATCTCATCATACTTCTCAGGTTCAAACGCTTTGAGCACCATAAGACCACGCAGCGTATTCATGGTTCCAAACTTTCCAGTTTCCATTTTAAAATGATTCAGACCAGTATAGGTAGGACCTTTCAGCAAATAGCCCCGTTTGAATTTTTTATTCAAAAGAGACAATGCCGCAGATAGTTCGGGAACTTTTATATAATCGACAGAAGCAAAATAACAAAGTGCTCTTAACACATCGTATTTCCAGCGCGTTGGAAAATGAAAATCCTTGATGTATGAGATGATCAGGTCACCATTTTTAAGACGAAACATCAATTGTCTTTTCAATAAATAGTCCTGTCCGGATTTCAGCTGTTCATGGATGATTTTCAAATGCTTTGTATAACCGTATTTTTCATAGTCTCTATAAGCTTCAAGAACTGAGAGCGTCGTGTTGATTGAGCTATTGTCTGTTGACTCATATCGAATTGCACAGTTCCATCCGCCGTCTTTTAGCTGAGTGTCAACCAGATAGTCAACCATTGCATTGACGTGCATTGCGTCACGTTTGCCATAAGTCATAAGACTGACAAGCATTGCTACCACGCAGACATCGTCTTCACGCCATTTGTCGGACCACATATTTTCCTCAAGTGTATCCAGACCCTTTTGAAAGATAGGATGCTCTGGATCGATCTCAAGACTGACTAGGTCTCTGAGGGTATAAAATGTGGAAATCCACTTGGGACCGTATATGCCATTCCCCCAAGTGCCTTTATTTTTATCAAAACGTTCCAAAAACAGGGATATCCAGCCGTCTTCAACATAATCCGGATTCTCTCCCAATAGATACTTCTGGGTCATGCGTGCAACAGAAGGATCGGATTGCATCAAATGTTCAATGATAGTCATTGGTTTCACCCCTCAAATGACTTGATGACTTCAAGCACCTCAAATAAATCACCGGAATCAATTCGCCATTTTGCACCAATCTCTTCAGGGACTTCACTTTGAGAACAGTTCGTATGAACATAGATACTGTCCATACCGATTCTGTTTGCACCTTCAATGTCAGTTGTATGATCGTTGCCAATGAACAGGCATTCAGTTTCGCTTAAATGTTCTTTGTCCAGTAGCATTCTATAGAATTTTTCATCTGGCTTGGCGATTTTATAACCAGATGAAATGAAAACCGATTTGAAATACTGGGTCAATCCGGTGTAATCCAGTTCATCAAAAGCAAACGATTCTTGCGCATTGGTTAACAAATACATCTTATACTTTTGATCTTTCAAATATTCTAAAAGTTCTATGGCGCCTGGATACGGTTTTATGTACTCAAGAGAAATTATTCTGAAAAATCTAGCCATTTCAAGGGCTATACTGCGAGATGTTTCAACATTTTTGATTTTAAAAAGGTTTTTGAACACTTTGAGGATATCAATGTCTGGATATTCCACACCTTTCATCCTTTTCTTATCCAGGAGTTGGTCGACTTGTTCGAAATAAGCAGTCCTAAGTTCATCCACACTAAAATCAGCGCCTCGCATTTTATAAAAGAGCGCCATTTTCTTCCAGACAAACTCTTGTGATTCATCCGTATGAATATCCAGCAAAGTACCGTACAGATCAAAAATTATAGCTTTGTACATTGAACTTACCTCCTTGCAATTATGAGATGGCTTCACTTCCAACTTCATATGTCCATCCATCTTTGGTTTTCTTGGCTTCACAGTCCATAAAGAAGTATGCGCCAAGGCCACTTCTCCATTTGGTGACATCAAACTTCATTGATTTATCACTTGTTGACTTTATGTCAAAAGTGAACAGCAACCCATCTTCAAAATAGAGATTTTCTCCATCAATATACCCTTGTTCAACGAGTTCCTCATAAGTGGCTGAAAGACCGGTCAGCTCATATTGTCCAGAAGTCAAATATAGGAGTGCCTGTTTTTCGCTTTCACTCAGATTGGTAATCTGTGAAAGATCCAGAGCAATATATTCAATATCTGAATTAAGACCTTCATCAGTTTGCCACAAGTCGTCTATGACCATTCGATAAAATCCAACCATATTGTCCTGCTGTTCAACGATATGGATGAATTTTATATCCACCAGTTGACCTGGGTAGGACTCCATTATTGCTCCAGAAAAACCAATTTCAATCCATTGCCCAAGTTTTAGAGAGCTTACATCTGTTTCCTGGTTGTCCTCATCATAAATAGTACCTTCCATACCAACCCTGATCAAACCCGAAGTATCGGTTGTGAACAGAAAACCATTTTCATCAAGATCAACGATCTTTCCTTCGATCAAAGCATCCGCCTTAGGGAGTTCAGCAGTGTTATTGGAACACCCGACTAAAAACAAGACCATCAAAATGATCATTACCCCTTTGCCAACTGTTTTGATTTTCATGTATAACCTCCTCTAAATCTTATAAATCTGAATTCGCTTTTGATAGATTTTCTCAAACCGGTCTGTAAATTGTCTAGCGGATGCAATTTCGAGGTCTAAAGTTTCGTTGGATGCCAATCCAATTTGGATATCATCCTTTGTCACGTCTACCTTGATGTCCACAACAGCTCCATTTTCAGCACGATCGAATTGCTCGCAGAGCATGAGTAATACCGCTAATTTCCAAAGCCTTTGCAGTTCGCTTTTGCTGACAATGCCAAAATAATCACTTACTTGGTTCTTTATACCCGAAGCACGATGATTGCCAACCAAAAAAGCAACTGAAATCCGCTCAGCATTGGTCAACCCTTCTAAGCGCCCATTCATGATGAGATAATAACCATGAATGTGGTGGTCATAATATTCGATATGCATCCCAATGTCGTGAAGCATCGCAGCAGTACTCAATATTTTGCGGTCGCCAGGCTCAAAATCAAAAGTTTGACTCAGAGCGCCAAACAGTTTTAACGTCAAGTCTTTCACATGGTTCGCATGCTTGCGATTCACATCAAAACGGCGCATGATGTTCTCTTTGCTTTGCAATAAGACGTCTTCAACAATCGATGGCTTACCAATGGAAGCAAAGTACTTCTCATAAAAGTAACCATCTCTAAGACCATTTCCACTGATCCTTATTTCGGGTGCATCGATTAACTCGAATAAACACTTGAAAGGCAACAGACCAATTGCAATGATATCTGCTCTCCTTTTGCTGATTCCGGAAATCTTTTCGATTTCCTTTTGATCACTATTAAAAATCTGTTCGCAAATGACCTCAACTTCCTTTTCATGGAGCCTATAATTGTGCAGATTTTCTATCGGATATCCATTCTTTGCGCGATCGACTTTGCCAAGGGTTCGTATGACTCCTCCAAGTCCAATGATTGGACTACCCTTGATTTCTCTTAACCAATCGATCTGCTTATAAATGGATTTGATATGTTTTTCAGCCATTTCAATTCTCTTTTTTCTCGGTTTGATGTCATTGAACTTTTCTGACAAAGTGACGGAGCCGATAGGCAAACTCACAGCTTTTACCAGTTCTCTATCCTTCATCCAGATCAGTTCGGTGCTTCCACCTCCAATATCCACAATCAGTGCCTCTTTCAGTTCCATTGAGTTTACAACACCCAAATAATCATAATAGGCCTCTTGATCTCCTGTAAGTACTGTGAATTCAAATCCAGTCTCCACTTTCACGCGCTCCAAAAAAACACTCTGGTTTTTAGCCATCCTCACCGCTGCGGTAGCAAGAGCGTACACCTTTTTCACTGCATTGACCTCTATCAACTTTTGAAAATAGTTCAGTGCATGGATGGTTCTTAGGATTGGTTCTTCCTTGAGATACAAGTCCGATCCGAGTCTCTCGCTTAAGCGAACCATTTCACTGGCTTGTTCATATATGCTGTAGCCCCCGTGTTCATTGACACCAAAGATATTCATGCGAATGGAATTTGAACCCAGGTCTATAATGGCTATGGAATCTCTCATGTTTTGCCTCCAAATTAGTCTATACTCTTAGAATACCACGGAAACCTCTTGAGGCATAATAAGACTCTGCACCATTGTGATAAACAAAGACAGTGTCATAGCGCCTGTCACAGAAAATCGCTCCACCAAGCTTTCTGATCGAATCAGGAGTTAAGACCCAACTGGATGTTTTCAAATCAAATTTTCCAACTTTCTGTAATGCCCTGTATTCTTCTTCCGTCATCAACTTGATTCCCATTTCAGTAGCCACATTCAAAGCACTGTCTTTAGGTTTGTTTTCCTTTCGTGATGTGAGTGCTTGATGGTCATAGCAAAAACTTCTTCGTCCTTTAGGACTTTCATCAGAACAATCACAGAATATATAATCATCCGAAGATTGATCATAACCGATGACGTCAGGTTCACCTCCGGTGTTTTCCATTTGATCAAGTGACCACAATTTGTCAGTTTTCTCAATAAGTCTAGATTCAATTTTGGACCAATCAAGTCCTGTGTGTCGAGCCATGTTTTTCTCAAATCGGCTTTTTAATATATTGATCAAGGCATCTGACTGCTCAGGTGATAAGCACCTTTCATTCTTTATCATAAGTTCTCCTTTGCCAGCTTCTTTGCGACATCTGGAACATATCTCATGGAATCAATCGGCGGCCTTACATAACCCGAATTTTCTTGTCTTTTAGGAAGTTTGAGTTTCTTGTTTTCTATATCTTTATATGGAATCATGGATAAAAGATGTGAGATACAGTTGATCCGTGCGTTACGTTTCATATCTGATTCAATGACATACCATGGTGATGATTCTGTATCTGTGTACTGGAACATGACATCTTTTGCCTTGGAATATTCTACCCACCTGGATCTGGCCTCTAAATCCATCTCACTGAGTTTCCAATTTTTGGTCTCATCATTGATGCGGTCTTGGAATCTCTTTTCTTGCTCTTCGTCACTCACCGAGAACCAATACTTGATCAAAATGATTCCGGATCTAATGAGCATCTCTTCAAAATCAGGGACAGATTTGAAAAAATCCCAATACTCCTCATCGGTACAGAATCCCATAACTCTCTCGACACCAGCTCTATTGTACCAACTGCGATCAAATAAAACGATTTCACCTGCACTTGGGAGTTGTGCGGCATAACGCTGAAAATACCACTGAGTCCTTTCCTTTTCAGTTGGTTTGGGAAGCGCAACGACTCTACAAGTCCTGGGATTTAAACTTTCTGTGATTCTTTTGATGGCACCGCCTTTGCCTGCCGCGTCTCTGCCCTCAAATATGATAACCACTTTAAGTCCCTCCTGAACCACCCATTCCTGGAGTTTGACGAGTTCAGTTTGAAGTTCTGCGAGTTTCTTTTTATAAACCTTTTTTGGAAGTTTCATGAGTTCACGTTCCTTTCTATCAATCTTTATGGATAGATACCCAATAAAAAGTAAAACTTTCAATCAATAGACTTGTTTCACAACGTAACCTACATGGTTCAATCCATGAACTATATTATTTATATGTTCATGTCCATTGGTTTCGACAGTAACCTGTAACTGTACATGATTGAATCTGTCAAAATTCATGAACTGGTTATGATCCAGCTTGATGACATTCGCCTTATGATCCGATAGAATCTGTGAAATCGTCAATAGTTGTCCGGGGGTATCCGGTAAATCCACAGAGAAACAAAATATTCGTCCCCTTTTTGTGAGTCCCTTGTTGATCATAGCAGATACTGTGACCACATCTATATTGCCTCCAGAAAGCACACTGACAATGGTTTTGTTTTTCACATTCAGTTTTTTGATGGCTGCCAAACTGAGTGCACCCGAATTTTCCGAAACGATTTTGTGTTTTTCAAGCAGCATGAGAAATGCATCCATAATTTCATAATCACTTACTGCAACCATTTCATCCACCACTTGTTTTGCGATCTCAAAAGTTTTTTCGCCCACTGCTTTGACCGCAACCCCATCTGCTACTGTATGAACTGAGGTCAGTCTGACGATTTCACCTTGATCGAGTGCATTCTTCATTGACATAGCACCTTCTGGCTCGACACCGATCACTCTGCAGCTCGGATTGACACTCTTCACATATGCACCGATTCCACTAATTAGTCCACCACCACCGGCAGGTACCAGAATGATATCTGCACTTGGCAATTGATCGAGGATTTCCTTTCCTATCGTCCCTTGCCCAGCAATCACATCGTAGTCATTGAACGGATGGACCATTGTCGCTCCACGTCTGGTTTGAAGATCCAGTGCGTGGGCGTAAGCATCATCGTAGGAATCCCCATAAAGCACTACTTCTGCTCCATAATTTTTAGTCGCATTGATTTTGATAAGTGGTGTTGTTGTTGGCATGACGATGGTGGCACAGGTTCCCATAAGACTCGCTGCGTATGCGACACCTTGAGCATGATTGCCCGCTGAAGCAGTTATCACGCCTGATTTACGCTCCTCTTCATTCAGTTGAGCCAACTTATTGTAAGCACCTCTAATTTTGAAAGCGCCTGTTTTTTGAAGATTTTCAGGTTTGATGTAAACTCTATTGTTAGATTCAGTGCTGAAAAAATCGCTGTAGATTAAATCCGTTTGATCGAGTATGCCCTTAAGCCTCAGGTCTGCATCGAGAATGCTCTCATAAACTGCATTTAATGTCATAATCGCACCTCACTTTTTATAATTTCGAATGCTGTTACCATTTCGGTGATCCCTTTTCCTGGTGGAATAATCGGATACACATTTTCATCATGATCAATGATACAATCCACAACAACCGGACGTTTAGTGCTTTTGATTTTCTCTAGTACTGCTTCAAGTTCATCGATGCTTCTCACCCTATAGCCATCAATACCGTAAGCTTCTGCCAACTTCACGAAATCGACAGAATCATCTCCATCGGTCTCACTGAATCTCGCATCACAAAATAAGCGCTGCCACTGTCTGACCATTCCAAGGGCATTGTTATTGAATACAAAAGTTTTGAGAGGAATATTATACTTGCTTACCGTTCCCAGTTCATTTGAATTCATCTTGAAACTACCATCTCCAGCAATATGGACAACGGTCTGTTCGGGATTACCGATTTGAGCCCCAATAGCAGCGCCAAGACCAAAACCCATTGTTCCGAGTCCTCCGGATGTTATAAACTTTCGTGGCTTTTCAAATCCATAATACTGGGCAGTCCACATTTGGTGCTGTCCCACCTCTGTCACGACTATAGTGTCCTCACCAAATGTTCGTCTAATCGCTGAGAGCATCTGTTTTGCTTTATGATCTAATTCTTTTTCTTGTCCTTTCATCGATAATGGTGGCCAGCTATAACCACTCAATTTTTCGCTGATCATGGTCAAAACATCCTTCACATCTCCAACAATCGGATACATGATTTCCTTGTTTTTTCCGACTTCATTGATGTCTATGTCTACTTGGATGATTTTTGCATCTGAGCAGAATTTGTCTGAAGCACTTATGACGCGATCACTGAACCGTGCACCAACTGCAAGTATGACATCGGCGTTTGATATGCAGTTATTTGCTTCCACAGAACCATGCATACCGATAAGACCATAAGATAATTGATGACTCTGCGGAAAAGCTCCACTTCCCATAAGAGTGTTGACTACGGGGATGTTTGAGCGAATGGCAAATTCATTTAAAACATCACTGGCGCCCGAAATTCCAATACCCCCACCTGCTAATATCACGGGGTTTTTCGCCTTTTTAAGCGCATCAACCGCAACCTCAATAGCATCTATATCCAAACTCGACGCCATATGCTTATGCTCATTGGTTTCACCTCGATATTCTGCCATTTGAGTCATAATATCTTTAGGAATATCGATCAATACCGGTCCAGGTCGACCTGACCTTGCTATTTCAAATGCCCTCATGAGTGTACTTTCGATTTGATCGACAGTCTTAACCATTTCACAATGTTTGGTTATGGTCAGAGTCATTGCTGTAATATCCACTTCTTGAAACGAATCTCTACCAATCAAAGGTCTACCCACCTGACCAGTGATAATGACAAGAGGCATGGAGTCCATATATGCCGTTGCAATACCGGTAATGGTATTGGTTGCACCAGGTCCCGATGTGACAATGCAAACACCAACTTTCCCTGTAGTCCTGGCATACCCGTCAGCCGCATGAACTGCACCTTGCTCATGACACGTCCTATAGTGTTTCATTGGATACTTCGCGTCGTAGAGCGCATCATATAAAGGAATCACAGCTCCACCGGGAAAACCGAATATGGTTTCAACTTTTTGAGCGTTGAGACACTCTATTACTATCTGCGCACCACTTATTATCATTGTGACTCCTCCTCTGTTTTATTTTCCAAACACAGCTCCTTCTGATGCTGACGAGACAAGTCTCGCATACCTGGCCAAATACCCTTTGACACTGAGCTGTTTCGGTTTGAATGCAAGCAAACGTTTCCTTACTTCTTCATCTGTGAGATGATGATCCAGTGTCCCTTTTGATATATCAATACTGATCTGATCGCCTTCCTCAATAAGGGCGATTGGTCCTCCCTCTTGAGCTTCAGGAGATATATGTCCTATAGCCGCACCTCGCGTCGCACCTGAAAATCTTCCATCGGTAAGGAGTGCGACGTGTTCGTCGAGCCCCATCCCCGCAAGTGTTGAAGTCGGTGTGAGCATCTCTGGCATCCCTGGTCCTCCCTTGGGGCCTTCATACCTGATGACAACCACATCACCCTTATGGATATGACCACTCATTATCGCTTCTACAGCCGTAGCTTCACCATCAAACACGCGTGCAGGTCCAGTATGTCTCATCATGGAATCTGCAACCGCCGATTTCTTAACCACAGCACCTTTTGGAGCGAGTGAACCTCTTAAGACTTGTATACCACCCGAATCACTATAAGGTGCATCAAATGATTTGATGACATGACCATCTGCAGATTTCTTCTTGTGTTTTTTGACACCATCACCCAGTGTGTTTCCTTGTACTGTAGGTGCATCACCATAAAGAAGCCCAGCTTCTTCGAGTTGATACAGTACTGTTTGAAGTCCTCCCACTTTATAAAGGTCCTCCATGTGATGTTGACCGACAGGACTTAAACGACAAAGGTTTGGAGTGGATCTACTGATTGCATTCACCCATTCAAGATCGAACGGCACATCGGATTCGTGTGCAATCGCTGTGAGATGCAATATGGTGTTGGTGGAACAACCAAGGGCCATGTCCAGCCTTAGTGCATTATGGAAAGCTTCTTTCGTGAACAACCTGGAACTTGTGAAATCATCAGTGACGAGCTCCACTATTCGCATTCCTGTTTGTTTCGCCAGTCTGATCCTTTCAGAGTAAACTGCAGGTATTGTTCCATTTCCAGGTAAGGCAATCCCAATCGCTTCAGTCATGCAGTTCATGGAATTCGCAGTGTACATTCCAGAACACGACCCACAAGTCGGACATGCACTTTCTTCATATTCCGACAATGTTTCCATTGACATTTTACCGGCTTTTACAGCTCCGACGGCTTCAAAGACGCTGCTTAGGTCGACTACAGTTCCATTTGTCTCACCTGCAAGCATTGGACCTCCACTGATCAAGATCGTTGGGAGATTAAGTCTCGCAGCCGCCATCAACATGCCTGGAACAATTTTGTCACAGTTTGGCACAAGCACTATTCCATCTAAGCTATGAGCCATCACCATGATTTCTATTGAATCTGCTATTACCTCTCTGCTGGCTAGAGAATACCGCATCCCCTCATGGTTCATGGCTAGACCATCGCATACTCCAATCGTAGGGAATTCCATTGGAGTACCACCGTTAATTCTGATTCCTGCTTTGACTGCATCTGTAATGTTTTTAAGATGGGAATGGCCAGGTACGACTTCACTGAATGCACTGACAACACCGATCAAAGGTTGTGACATCTCTTGATCCGTCAATCCAAGTGCTTTTAGTAGCGATCTGTGAGGGGCACGTTCTATGCCTTTGGTCAATTTGTGACTACGCATCTAGGCCTCCTGTTTTGGCAGCCAACTCATCATTGATCGGAGTTTCTTACCTACAGCAACCATTGGATGTTCCTTTTCTTGGCGTCTACGCGCATTGAACATCGGTCTATTGGCCATATTTTCAAGAATCCAAGCCTGAGCGAATTCTCCACTTTGAATCTCGGAAAGCACTTTTTTCATTTCGAGCCTTGTCTCATCCGTTATAATTCTCTTTCCAACTTTGTAATCTCCATATTCCGCAGTGTCACTTACAGAATATCTCATCCGCTCGAATCCACCTTCATATAGAAGATCCACAATCAACTTGAGCTCGTGGAGACATTCGAAGTAAGCCACTTCCTCTTGGTATCCCGCATCCACCAAAGTATCAAAACCAGCTTTGATCAGTTCACTGACTCCGCCACAAAGAACAGCCTGTTCACCGAACAAATCCGTCTCTGTCTCCTCTTTGAAAGTCGTTTCGATTATGCCCGCCTTGGCACAGCCTATTCCGGCTGCATATGCCATTGCATATTTTCTGGCATTTCCTGTGGCATCTTGATAAACAGCAAAAAGTGCAGGTACTCCATTGCCTTCGGTGTACAGCCTTCTTACGAGATGTCCCGGACTCTTTGGTGCGACCATGAACACATCCACATCTTCAGGTGGCACGATTTGATTAAAGTGGACATTGAATCCATGTGCAAAGACCAGTGCAGCTCCTTTTTTCATATTGGCTCTTACCACATCGTTGTATACTTTTGCCTGCTTTTCATCTGGCAAAAGCATCATTACAAAGTCAGCTTCTTTGACAGCATCCTCGCTGACTTTCACATCCAGCCCCGCTTTCACAGCACGATCCCAGCTTTTTGATCCGTCATATAAACCTACTACGACATCGACACCACTTTCTTTAAGATTAAGTGAGTGTGCATGACCTTGACTGCCATAACCTAGTACAGCAACCTTCTTTCCACTAAATACTGATAAATCACATGAATCCTCATAAAACATCTTCGCCATAACTGCCTCCATTAAATTTTATATTTCTTCTACTGTGTGTACATCCACTACTTTTCCTACCGTATTCATCGCAACCGTAAATGTTGGCCCCTCGTCAGCAAGCGTGATGTTCAGCCATGCTCCCGATTTGAATTCATCTGCCTCCATTAGGATCTTTCTCATGCTGTAACCTTTTCGCTTTAAAAGTGCTGTTACCCGCATCATGACCTCTGGTTCATTTTCGATATAAGCTCTCAGTGTTCTTTCCATATTTTCCTCCCAATTCCAATATTTTCTGTTTTTTGAACACAAAAAACCCCTCGACAAAATATTATTTGTCGAGGGGCGAGTATATTGATCCCGCGGTACCACCCTGCATTCCAGCGTCAGCTGCTAACCAGATCGTTCGATTGAAGCTCCAATCGAATTAATCCTGACCATGTAACGTAAGTCAGCCCGGCGCAGTTTACTCGGAATCCCTTTAAACTTTGCTGCTCATGAGTGATTATTAAATATCCCCTTCATGCTACTTTCCACCAACCAGTAGCTCTCTGTAATGAATGTCCAGATATGTTTCTCTCAATCGACGCATTTGAAATCTATTAAAATTCATATTACACGTTAGTTAAGCACGTGTCAACATATTTATTAAAAAAATGTCATCCTTTGTAAGCCTTCTCAATTTCAGCAATATCCAGTTTTTTCATTTCCAGAAATGCCTTTGTGACTCTGGCAATTGCTTCAGGATCCTTGTCATCCATCATGTCATTCAAGACAGTTGGTGAGATTTGCCATGATACGCCATACTTGTCTTTGATCCAACCACATTGCTCAGCTTCCGGTACAGCTGACAGTTTGTCCCAGTAGTAATCGATTTCTTCTTGTGTGTCACAGTTGATGAGCAATGAAACCCCTTCACTGAATGTAAACCCGTGGTCATATGCACTATCCATGATTGAGAAACTTTGTCCCTCTAGAACAAATTCAGCGAAATTGATCATATCGGGTTTATTTGGAGGAAATCCCTCTCCATATCTAGAGACAGACTTCCGTTCAGATTTACCGAAAATATCCACGTAATAATCGATTGCCTCCTCAGCATGACCGCAATTGTCTTCGACAAACATGAGCGCAGGTCTAATTTTAGTTTTAATCGGCTCATTACCTACAACCATGATCTGCCAAGACACACCGAATTGATCTTCCACCCATCCATACAATTCACTGAAATCGTATTGATCAAGGGGCATCAGTGCCTGTCCCCCTTCGATGAATGCATCCCAATACTTCCTGGCTTCATCTTGATCCGCACATGAAATCATAAATGAAATGGATGGATTGATTTTAAAATAAGGCCCAGCTGAAATCATCATCAGATTGATGTCCTCAATAGCAAGTGTCAAACTCTCCACATCACCTGAAGGTGTTCCTGTCATTAATGATTTGCTCAATAGTTTGCTGTTTTCAAATACGTTCAGATAAAATTCACTTGCTTTTCCAGCTTCTTGATCAAACCACAAACAGGTCATGATTTTTCTTATACCTTCCATATCACGCCTCCACATATTTCTTGAAATTATTAAGTATTGCCTGCCAACCTTGTCTTTGCATATCTATTGAGTTTTCACCTTCTGCATCGAATTCGATGTTCACATCTGTACCCTCTTTCTGAGATTCGAAGTGGACATCCACTGTTCTACCATCGTCAAGAATATATACAATTCTGTTGAATGGCTCGATTTTTTCATATTTTCCCTCGAAATCAAAGCTCACTTTGCCGTCTCTCGACGCCATAGTATAACGGAATCTGCCACCTTCTCTCAGATCGTTTTCTGCTGATGGACAATGCCAATCCTCTGATGCATGATTCCACTGCATCACGTGTCTGGGTTCAGTATAATGATCCCATACTTTTTGGACATTCTCATTTATTTTTGCACCTATTTGTACTTTTTTAAATTCCATTTTAACACCTACTTTCTTAGTAGGATTTATACCTCGATTAATTGATCATAAAACAACAAATAACAAAACAAAAACTACAGTACAAGTGAACTGTAGTTTTTGTTTGGAATCACAATAAATGTATATCAAATCAATCCATTAGATCTTTATGCATATTTAAAATAAACTTGTATCCCAAATCGGTTGGATGAAGTGACACCGGAGCGCTATAATTTTGTTCAAAGTATGATGCCAAAGAACTCAAATCCCCTACAATAAGTTTATTGGGATTTTCATACTCTTTGAAATTGGAATAGACATCCACCACTTTATAGTCAAAGTCATAGTTACTACTATCTGCCAAAGAATAAATTGCCCAATTCAGTCCCTGAATGGCTGGATCTACGTACTCATAAAGACTTGGACTAAATTTGAGGGGATTAAAGACTGTGTTGACATATATGTCCGCTTCAGAATTCAATGTTCTAATCAGAAAAATAATTTGCCCCCAGTTAGTTGCAAAATCACTAATATAATTATCCATGTTTTCAGATAACACTTGGAGCATCCCATTGAATTGAGGATGAGTGGTCGGATCCATTTCCCATTCAGCTAAATCGGAAAACAATTTCAAATAATTTACTGTAAACTCATCAATCATATAGTTTTGGGCTATGAGTTCTTTGAATGCATCAAGGAATGGCCCCAACAGATCATTGCCTCCTATGCTGATGGTAATGACATCTGAAGCAGCAACATCGTTTTGCAGATCAGTTGAAAAGATCAAATCCATAAGCAAATCTTCACTTTTCTCTCCATCCTCTGCTAAGTTGATGTATGTAACTTCTCTGAATTTTCTGGTCAAATGCTCACTTAATAAATCCGTATACCCTATAAAATCAGTGGCTCCTGTTCCATATGCAATGGAATCCCCTAAAGCGGTATACGTTATTTCCTGTTTTGTCCCTGCAAAAGCAGTAGATGATAGTATCATAACGATTGACATGAAAATAGCCAAAAAAACTTTTGATTTGCTGTAACACATGATTATTCACTCCTTTAATCAATCACAAACTTCACTTTGCTACCCCTCTTTTTCTCATGTGAGTAGAATTTTATCTAATAACTTTAGGGAGATTTCAGCACTCATAATACTGATGATTGATATTTTTTTAACACATGTTTTTGCATCTCATAAGATTTTATATATACCCAATATATCTATTCTTATCATTTTAAATGTTATAAAGCTTCATATGTTATGTTTCCCCTGGTATGGGTAATAAACTTGAATAACAAATATCATCTACAGAAGGAGGAATATTCATGAGCGAAATGAAATGCCCCGTTACAGGTCATACATCAAAGCCGGTATCAGGGGGTGGTACCTCAAATAAGGAGTGGTGGCCAGATCAGTTGAACCTCAAGATACTTCATCAGAATTCACCCCTTAGTAATCCGCTCGGACCTGATTTTAATTATGCTGAGGAATTCAAGAAACTCGATTTGAAAGCAATAAAGAAAGATCTTTTCGATTTAATGACTGATTCACAAGATTGGTGGCCTGCCGATTACGGTCATTATGGACCTCTATTCATTCGAATGGCTTGGCACAGTGCTGGAACATATAGAATGGGTGATGGTCGTGGCGGAGCTTGTGATGGATCGCAAAGATTCGCTCCACTTAATAGTTGGCCCGACAACGTGAATCTTGATAAAGCTCGTAGATTATTATTGCCAATAAAAATGAAATATGGCAACAAAATATCTTGGGCTGACCTCATGATCCTTGCAGGAAACTGTGCTCTTGAATCCATGGGATTCAAGACATTTGGCTTTGCTGGTGGACGTGAAGACGTTTGGGAACCTCAAGAAGACGTCTATTGGGGATCGGAAAGCGAATGGCTTGGAGACAAACGCTACACTGGTGATCGTGAACTCGAAAATCCGCTTGCAGCCGTCCAAATGGGACTGATTTATGTCAACCCTGAAGGTCCAAATGGCCAACCGAGCGCGGTTGCATCTGGTCGTGATGTCCGGGAAACATTTGCAAGAATGGCAATGAATGATGAGGAAACTGTGGCACTTATAGCCGGAGGGCATACATTCGGTAAATGTCATGGCGCTGGACCCGCAACACATGTTGGTCCAGAACCAGAAGCAGCAGGCATTGAAGATCAAGGTCTTGGATGGAAAAGCACTTTTGGCAGTGGCCATGGTGGTGATACGATCAGTAGTGGAATAGAAGGCGCATGGAAACCGAATCCGACCAAGTGGGATATGGGTTATTTTGAAACACTTTTCAAATATGACTGGGATTTGGTGAAAAGTCCCGCTGGAGCATGGCAATGGATTCCGACTGATCCTGCTGCAGCTGAAACCGTAGTCGATGCTCATGATCCTTCAAAACATCATGCCCCAATGATGACCACAGCCGATATGTCCCTTAGGATGGATCCGATTTACGGACCAATCGCCAAGCACTATCGTGAACATCCAGAGGAATTCTCAGATGCCTTTGCTCGCGCTTGGTTCAAACTGACACATCGTGACATGGGACCACGTTCACGTTATCTTGGTCCAGAGGTACCATCAGAAGATCTGATTTGGCAGGATCCGGTTCCTGAAGTTGATTATGAGTTGATAGACGACCAAGACATTTCAAACATCAAGGAATTGATTTTGTCATCTGGTTTAACTATATCTCAACTTGTCACTACCGCATGGGCTTCAGCGTCCACTTTCCGTGGTTCGGATAAACGCGGAGGTGCCAATGGAGCACGAATCAGACTCGAACCGCAAAAGCATTGGGAAGTCAATCAGCCGCTCCAACTTGAGAAGATTCTAAAAGTATATGAAAAAATTCAAATGGATTTCAACAGCAATCAAAGTGGTGAAAAAAAGGTTTCTATAGCAGATTTAATCATTTTGGGCGGATGTGCAGCTATTGAACTGGCTGCAAAAAATGCTGGATTTGATATTACCGTTCCATTTTTCCCTGGTCGTACAGATGCATCTCAAGATCAAACTGATGTGGAGGCATTTTCTGTACTTGAACCTAAGGCAGACGGCTTCAGGAACTATCTCAAAACAAAGTTTTCTGTGAAACCAGAAGAACTTCTGATTGACAGAGCGCAACTGCTCACACTCACAGCTCCTGAAATGACAGTTTTAATTGGTGGACTTAGAGTTTTGAATACCAATTTTGACCAGTCCCCAAATGGTGTTTTTACCGTTAGACCTGAAACACTTACCAATGACTTTTTCGTGAATCTCATTGATATGAATACTGTGTGGAAGCCGGTATCAAAAGAGGCCGATATATTTGAAGGCCGTGACCGCACAACTGGCGACCTCAAATGGACCGGTACAAGAATTGATTTGATTTTTGGTTCGAATACTCAACTTAGAGCCATAACAGAAGTTTATGCAAGTGATGATTCAAAAGAAAAATTTGTAAATGACTTCATATCCGCTTGGAATAAAGTAATGAATGCGGATCGATTTGATTTAGCTTAAAAATATTAAACCGTCACCGAATTTCATTGATTTGGTGACGGTTTTATTTTGTGTATAATTTTGTTAAACTATGTGTGACCTATCTGATGTTTCGAGCATCTAATAAGTAGGAGGTCCAAATGGATGATATCGTAATACTCATAGAAAAATTGATGGCAGAACATTCAAATGATCTAAAACGGACTGCTTACGTTATGCTTGGTGACGAACAACTTTCTGAAGATGTCACACAGGAAACGTTTATAAGTTTTTATAAGAATCATCATAAATTCAGAGGTGAATCCAGCTATAAAACTTATCTTTACCGTATTCTGCTCAACCACATAAAAATGCACTGGCGCAAGAAAACGCCTCAAACACTTGACTCATTGATTGAAAACAGTGATGTTCTAATATTTGAGGATCTGCTTGTGAATGTTCTTGACCTCCATAATGCACTAAGGCAACTGAAAGATACATACAAAGAAGTGATCACTCTACATTACTTCAATGAGTACAGTATTGAAGAAATTGGAACAATCCTGGACCTATCAAACAGCAATGTGAAAATGCGGCTAAAAAGAGGCCGGGACGTCTTAAAGAAAAATCTGATTGGAGGTATAAACTCATGAACGGTTGGCAAAAATCAACTCAAAACATCAATTTCAGAGGTCATGACGAAGTCTTATCAAAAATCAGTGTCCTAGATAATGAAAAGAAAAGCCTGGTACAAAAGATTTCTGACCTGCTGAATTATGAAATAACAATACCTACTAGAGGCGTTGTAGTCTACTGTTCCGTATTCATATTGGCTTTCAGTCTTAGACTCACCTACTTTACCCCACAAAGTTTCACTTATTCCATCACAGTCATAAATGAAAGAGGAGATTATGAGAAAACATATTAAAATTAAAGTCAAAACCCTATTATTGATTTCCATATTCGCATGCATCCTTTTATTTTCAGAAAGCATCTATTGGCAAGGCGTCAAAATATTCAATTCATTGGTTCCTGAAAACCATCAGATAGAACTTCAGAGTATGAATACACAAACACTTGAGAGTGAGAATAATCGATTATCACTCATTTTAGATGAGAACAATTATGAAATCTTCATGTTAGTCGCAATTGAAGATGGTTATATGATCGATGGTATGAGATTCAGAAAAAAAGATGCTCAAAAAATTTACGATACTTTTTTATCTTATAAGGAACGATATGATCTTTATAAAGATTACTCGGACTATGTCCTTAATGTAGCACTCGCACAATGGTTCAGTGGCAATTCCGATCTTGCTTTTGAGATTATTAAAGGTTTTGATGAAACGACAATAAATGAAGATGTTCAGATAATCAAGGCTGGAATGTCGCTTGGTTTATATGATTTCAAGGGTGTACTTGAATCTTTGTCGAATGTGAAATCAGACATTTATGATGAAACCAAAAATAATATTTACTATTTTCTTGAACATTTCATGAGAGTTGAGCTCTATGATTTTGAACTGGAGAGTTTTAAAGCCAGAAAGAACTCCTATGAGAAACAAGCTTTTAGTGGGAAGTTCAGCCATTTGTTTGGCAACATTTACAGGCTAAATGCCGATTCACAAAGTGATTTATTACCACTTCGGAGTGAAACCGACACTCAATCTGGCGAATCAATCACTGGGCAAG
>JAWSUW010000002.1:38056-67804 GCA_033549245.1 Bacillota bacterium
AACCCGTGTATGGCGCTTTAGTCTATGAGAAAAATTTCAAAGGAACAAGTAGTGTTTCAAGTGCCACATC
The DNA here is from genome assembly GCA_033549245.1 of Bacillota bacterium. Lineage (GTDB taxonomy): Bacteria > Bacillota > Clostridia > Peptostreptococcales > Acidaminobacteraceae > Fusibacter_D. The sequence continues at coordinate 38,127 of JAWSUW010000002.1, forward strand.
CAACCTTTTGTCCACTGATGAAAATGGGAACTATATCATAGAGGATGTAAACGATGAGTTTTTTGGTATTGGACTTGCGATCTCTTGGCATATGATTCATGACAAGCAATTGGACAGAGAATTTTATTCATTCTTGGACATAACAAATGAAATCAATTTCAACTTTGACTTTCATGAGGCTGTGAAATTCAAATCGTTATCACTGAAAGATGACGTATTATATTATGAAATAATGGATCCGCTTCATTCAGATGAAAGATCTTACTATATCACAGCAAAACATACAAACCCAGCTTATGACAATAACTCAAGAGCCAGTTATCAAATTAAATCTAATCAATTGAAAGGTTCTATTCCACTGGATGCTCTAAGATTAAACAGTAATTTTTCATTTGAATTCACTTCTTCAGCAAATGAACTGGAAATCAATCGATTCATTGAACCTCTCTATTTGACGGATACTTTTGCTTTCACAGTAACCCCCTATTTCCCTAGTGAGAGTGATCGATATGTATCCAATGGTTTTTTCACAGATGCACTAGCAGAATTGATGTTCATTAAAGGACAAGAAACCATAAGCAAAGGTGATGAGCTGCTATCCAAGGGCAGAATAGATGAAGCTATTTCATGGTATGACGAGAATCGGTCCCTTCACTCTCTCAAAATATTGTCATCACTTTATAGAAAGGGAAATACTGTCGAAGAAGATTTCGAATTCAGTCAAAACTTAGGTGGCATCGACATCTCAAAATCAGTATATTATACAAAACTAATGATCTCTGAGTATGGTGAAGAAGAAAACTTATTGTGGAATCTATCAAATATCTATAAAGAAAACCAAGACTTTAAAGAAGAGTCTGAGATTTACGAAAAATTGATTCTAGTGAGTCCTGAAAATATTTACCTGCATGAGGCGTATGCTATTTCACTAATTAATCAAGGGCGCTTCTCTGAAGGAATGGACTACTTGGCAGACCATATTTCAGAATCAAGACGTCTTTATATGCTCAATAACTATTTTGTTCTTGCCAATCTTACTGAAAACATGGATGATGCTATACTGAAGCATTTGATGTCCATAGAAGGAGTTCAATATTATAGCGATTTCCACGAACTGATCCGAAATGGCGCTTATCAGGAAGCCAAATCATGGCTAGATAGCCAACAGGAAAGCGAATTGAAGCAAATGTATCAGCTACTCTTTGATGACGCATTCAAACACCTGAACACTGAAATGACTTATGATGATTTCTTCAACAAGTATAAAGAAGCTGCTAGGACTATGAAGACAGATAGTATTTCCAAACTGCTCAAAGAGATCAAACGATATCACAACTGGTTTTAGTGCATTAAAAAAGACTTGAGTTTTCAAGTCTTTTTCCAATTTCAATATTATTCTTAGTTAACTATAGTACTTTTTTTCCCGAAATGAGCGAGATTACAAAGATTACTAAAAATACGAAAAATAATATCTTTGCAATACCAGTTGCTGCTCCTGCAATTCCTCCGAAACCTAGAAATCCTGCGATTAACGCGATAACGAGAAAAATTATTGAATATCTTAACATTTTATGTTCCCCTTCCTGTTACTAGTTTATTCATACCCTATACGATATTTTTCAATCTTTTAGGTAAATTGTCAACTTTTAGCTTGACAATCCATAAATGACGCATTATATTTTAACTAAGTTAAATTGTTTTACCTTAGTTAAAATATATTAAATGGAGGTTATATGAAAGAAACTAAAAAAGAGCGTACTCAAAAAGAAATTGTCGACGCCGCCAAAACTATTATCCACGACAAGGGCCATGAAGCTATTACAGTAAGAAATTTGGCTGACATAACCGGATATTCACATACTAATCTTTATTACTATTTTAGAGATTTAAATGCCTTACTATGGACATTACGACTCGATATGATCAATGATATGATCGATGAGTTGACTGTCAACACATCATCACATGATGATGTGTTCGAAGATATACTTAATAAATTCTACAGTTATGTTGACTACTTTTTTAATCATCCCAATGTTTTTCGTTTTTTTTACTTCTATCCATTCATCCAACCGGAAGGTGATGAAAGTTATCAGAACCTCGATCAAAAATTCAATGGTATATGGCAGACTTCATTTGTCAGATTGATCCAAGAAGGAATTGTCAGTACAGAAAACTTGGAGATTGTTGCTAAAACCATTATTTATACCATGCAAGGCATGATTATGTTAAGTTTTTCATCAGGTGGCACTTCAACAAAAAAGGAAATAAAAAATGAGCTCGAAAGGCTCATCAAATATTTATTCAGAATCTAAGTGAAATTTTAGGAGGTCCTGTGTTATGAATCAAGGAGTTAGAATCAATTTTCAGCCGCTCATGCGAGTCGCATGGTATCTGGCATTTTTGATGTTATTGATCATCCCTGCCCAAATCATTATCTATGTTGTTGCTCCCCCACCTGAAACTGTTTTAGGGTTATTTGAGCTCTTTCAAGAAAATGCACTTTTAGGTCTTGTCAGTTTGGATTTTCTTTATCTTTTCAATAATATCATCGTAGTGGTCATATATCTTGCCCTTGCGGCAATCTTGTTTCATGAGAGACCAACATCGATAGTATTGGCATTGGTATTTGGAATAATTGGTGTTGCATGCTATTATCCCTCAAATCCCGCATTTGAGATGATGACACTAAGTCATAAATATTTCCTGGCACAGCCAGCGAATCAACCGATATATTTAGGTGCTGGCGAAGCATTGATGGCTGGCTATACAGGAACTACATTCAACGTCTACTATGTGCTCAGTACAATTTGTCTTTTGCTTTTTTCATATGCTCTATTAAAAAGCCCAAAATTCAAGAAATCAATTGGTTGGTGGGGATTGGCTTCAGGTTTCTTTATGATAATTCCATCATCTGCCGGAACACTCGGTATGATTTTCTCATTGTTGTCACTGATTCCCTGGGTGGTCTTCGTCATATTGGTAATGATTCATCTCAGAAAATTACTCTCAATGGATTCCAATCCTGTAACACTTGAAAAACAGCAGGGTGATGACAAAGTCATCAGACTGTAGGCTTTAGAAAACGTTCAAAGTCAAGGCGCGGATAAAATCCAGTGAAGGCGCGACCTAAAGCGTCGTAACTGAACTGGGTTTTATCCAGTAACGATGGATTTGGACGTTTATCTAAAGTCTGTAACTGGCATGGGCTTCACGCCTGTGCCAGCTTTGGATATGCGAGCGGATACTTTAGAACCATTCCTTTATGTGAGCGAATCATCCATCCGCTATTTTTTATTTCAATTTTCTCAAGTCCTATGATCATTCCGGCCACGTCGAAATTAAAATTCACCATCCTTGCCCCTGTTTTATCTACAAGATCATTTAGCGAGAATTTTGATTTTGAAAACACATCATAGATTTCAATCCCCTGCTCTCCCTCCAAAATATCTGCTATGATCAGTATCTCGTCATCCATTCTATAGATCTTATCTTTGAATCCATGATGATAATAAAAACTCAAGATATGCTCATCATCTACAACTTCAAACTTGGACCCTTTTAGAACTGAATTCTTTTTAGCCTTAATCAGTTCCTCAAGACTCAAATGTATCTTTTCAAGCTTCACTGTAGACTTAAGTGGGTTTTGCCAGGAATATCTGACCGCAGTTACTTCACTAAAACCACATCTATTATATAGTGACATAGCTTCAACATCAGCTGCCAGATAATAAAGTGAAACCGATTCATCAAAATCATTTATAATTTTTTGAATCAATTCATAGGCAAGTCCCCTTCTTCTATATTCCGGATCGGTCATAACTGTGCCAATTTGTATCGCTTGTACTTCCTGTCCTTCAATAATCAGTGTCATTTTATTGGCAGAGGCATTGGCGATAATTCTACCCTGATCCTCAAAACTATAAGGGATGTAACGATCATTCCAACATCCATCTTGATACCATGCTTCAAAAGATATACCAAATGTGTTTTTTGCGAGTGTATCAAACGAAAGCCTTAGAGCATCATTTGATTTGTAATTTTTTATGAATTCCATACGTTTACCTCCTTTGAAATCATAATATAAAAATATCGCACAAAAGTGTTTTTATCAACACTTTTATGCGATATCCATTCAATTGATTTAATGTTATTAACTAAAACATCTTTTTAATTTTACCTAACACTCCATCGGCCTTATCTAAAGAGAGTTTTGCCTTTACCCCTTCAATAACCTTTTCAATTTGATCACCTGGAATGTCGATTCCAAGTATAGATTCAATTGCTTTTTCAGGATCATCTTTGAATTTGGATGCAAAATTCTCATCGGACTTTATTTTTTCTATGATCTCCTCAATTTTATTCTTTATATCCATGATTTCCTTCCTTTCGTTTTATCAATTGGTTTTCATTTCATGTCCTTATTTCTATATATACTACATACAGATCATATGAAACAAAAAATTCTTAAGCTTCATCAATTGCTTGTTTGATGGTTTCGTGACAGCAAATTCCAAGAGGGTTACTGATTTCACAATGGCAACTTTTCATTGCTCCGGTATAGTTTATGACCTTGCTCATATTTTTGTCTCCGATTATACGAACAGCTTCTTTTATTTGATCAAATGTAACCTTGTTACAGTAACATGCGTATTTGGGATCTGCATCTTTCTTATACCAGATTGCCTCTCTTACCTGATTTTTTTCGATAATTACATGTTCATTTATACTAAAATACTTGACAGGTCCAAATCAAGATCGTTAATGGCTTCACCAAATTCTTTTTTGACAAGATGTCTAACAGTTACATTTTTTACAAGTTTACCTGCATCACCACATACAGGACATTTCGGAGCATTTTGCTCAATAACGACGAGTTCAATTACGCCACTACAACAATTGTTGTTTTTATCGCTTGACATCATATTTCCTCCTTGATGCTTATAATGATTAATTATATCATACCGATAATTGTTTTATTCCAGTCAATTAGGGCATAAAAATGGTAATTTAGTCATAGCTGCAAGTGTTGGAGTGATTTATGTCATTGTTGGTTTAATATATTTTTTAGTCTTCATACACAACGTCTCAACACATATACAAGCCAATGGTTTGATTCTCAGGCTTGAAAATGAAGCTCTTGAAAAAATCAATCAATATCGTGACCTAGTAAAAGAGTCTAATATTGTTACAGAACAAACCTTTCACAAAATCATAGACAATAAGAATTACACAAATCTAAATAGTCGAAATGATGGTTATATCCAAGAAATTGATTACAACAGATTACTAAGAATCGCCCAATCACACAACTTGATAATTTGCTTCAAAAAAGTTGTAGGTCAGTTCGTTTCAACAGAAACCCGAATCATGACAATCTATTATGAAGGTGAACATGAGATTGACAAAGAGATTCAGCATGAAATACACCAGTGCATATGGATCGGAAATAAAAAAACTGAAACACAAGATTTCAGTTTTACTATTCAAAAGATTGTAGAAATTGCGCTTAGAGCACTATCTCCTGGTATAAACGACCCTAATACAGCAATTCACTGCCTTAAGAATCTCGGACTTTTGTTAAGAGATCTGGCTGATATTGACAAAGGTTATGTCGTACTCCGAGAAGAAGATGAGGGCGGTTTCATAATGTATGAAGCTTATGACTTCGAAATTCTACTTTATGATGCATACCAACAAATCATCTTATACGGTCAATCTGATGCATCCGTAATGATTGTAGTATTTAAATCTTTAAGATTTTCAAAAGTCAATGCCTCTAGTGACAATATCAAGACCATAAACGCTTATGCGACAAATTTATTTGAAAAATTGACCAACAATCGATATGATCCACTTGAATACTCTAAAATCAGGAAAGAGTACAATGAATTAATTGAACTGTAAACTTACATTATGTGACTATTCTTCACTCTTAACATATTGGTTGGATTTGAACTTGTACTCACCTTCGATTTCCATAAGAGTTAGTACCTTGGCACCATCTCCGAAGAATCCGTCATCATAGTATAATCGGATTTGATTGCCTTCCCGCTCTCCACGGTTAAATGTAATGAGACTTCGATAATTGGTATCTCCATGGAAATAGTAATAAGCGTCATAATCTTCCAAATAGATCATATTCTCCAGTCCGATTTTATCTGATTCTTCAACTGTGATGTCCATGTGTTCCATCAATATTGCGTCCATGTTGCTCAAACTATTCTTTTCACAAGGACTAGGCAACTGATTTATGGAACCAGGTATGCCAAACGCTTTCATCGCGCTGAGCAGTTCCTCGTCTGTAATGATCTCATCTAGACCGGATCCAACATAAAATAGACCAAACAGATCAATAGATTCAGGCTCATCATAAATAGAACTTAGAAATTGATTGCGAATATTAAGAAATTCTCCATTGAAAAAAGTATCTCCATTAAAGACTTCTAGTTCTTCGGTGCTGAGTGCTTCGATCTTAACTTCATCATCTACATTTGCTGAACATCCCATAAAGGCTGTGCTGAGCATTATCGCCATTATTACACACATAACTTTCTTATTCATAGTCATGCCTCCGTTTTTTGGACTTATATTTCTTAATTGCCACTATTCACTAATTGATAAAAAAGATCTACATACTTTTCTGGATGGACCAAACTGATTTCACCATGCCCCATTCCATCCATTATTTTAAGTTCACTTCCTGGAATCATCTGGTGGAGTATTAAAGCAGATTTCTTCATGATCTTAAGTTCTTTTTCTCCGACAATAATCATAACCTTTGATTTTGTATGGCTTAGTGAGCTCTTAACAATGAAATTGGCATTGCTTAAAGTGATGTTGACAAGTGATTGTTTCGAAATCCTCAATGAATCCTCATAGTAGTTCTCAAACATATTCTCAGGTACAAACAGTGATTTGGCTTGTAACTTTGAGAACCATTTTTTTTGAATAAGCCCATAAAAAAGCTTATACATCGGTGCAGTAAATATCGCCACACTTTTCATCGGTATAATCAAAGCACTTTCAATGATCGCATATTTTGAGATGTTTTCTCTCTTTGATAAAATTTCAGTGACAATTTGAGCACCAATCGATAGGCCGCAAATCGCCAAAACCTCTCCATTTAAGTGCTCTTCGATATACTGAATTAAATTATTCGCGGACTCCTCTATACTAATAAAGGTGTTCTCGCCGTCTTCTCCATGACCATCAATAATTGGAGTGACTACATGATAGTCATTTTTAAGAAGTTCAATAACGTTATTTAAGGACCACCAAGATAGCCCGCCGCCATGCAACAAGACTACAGTTGGCAGCTCCTTTCTTCCCGACTCTCTGATTTTCATACTTTTTTCACCCGAACAAACTCAATAGCTTCTTTGCCTGTCATATGATCAATATCTATCGCAATGATATGAGAAGCGTTACACCCTCTAATTTCCTCAAGTCTAGCTTCTTCAGGAACATCTCCAGAATATTTCTCAACAAGGGCTTTAAAGGCTTCCAGCCATTCATCACCACTTGCAATTCTAGTCTTCCCAAATGCAATCACACTTCTAAAATAAGAAGTATACTCCTTACTAACAATCGTGTCCTCATCAATTACCGCAAAGGAAACTTTAGGGTCTTTTAAGATCGCATCGAGTTTATGACCCGCTTTGGCTGAATGAAAATAGACCTTGTCATTAAAGTAAACATAGCTGAGTGGAACTGCATATGGATAATCATCATCACCATGACATGCCAATACACCATTTGTATTTCGATTCATTACTGCTAATGTGTCAACTTCTGATAAAATTTGCTTATTACGTCTCATTTCTCTAAACATTGTGCTTCCTCCAGTGGATTAATTAATCTTATAACTTCTGGCAGTTTACGCAATAATAAATACTGCCTCCCATATAGCTTTCTTTTCGAATTGGTTCTCCACATTTGTGACAAGGCTGATTATGTGTATTTTTGCTCAGCTTTGTAAGGTATCTGCCGGACTCACCATAAATGTCTTTTTCAGTATCTCTTCCACCACGCTCAACCATTTCATTTAGTGTATCCTTAATACTGAGATAGAGATTCTCAATATCTTGTTCGGATAAATTATTCAGTTTACGCTTTGGATGCATGCCAGCGTTGAATAGAATGTCTTGCAAAACACCGTTTCCAATACCCGGAAAACGTTGTTCCGTAGCGAGAAATGCTTTTAATGTTGGATTTCTACTTTCATGATTCACCATTGATTTAAAATAATCTAGGTCGAATGCGTCTGTCAATGGTGAAGGCTTTTGCATTGCAACCAAGTAGTATGGATTTTGATTCTCACCGGATTTAAAAGCCATGATGCCACCGTACATTTGCACCGAAAAAATCACAGTTTTTCCATGATCAAAAGTTATGAGCAGCTGATGTTTGGTAGGCAGCTTATCGCCGCTTGAAAACACTCTGATGTTCACACCGTCACTTAGTGCTATTCTCATATTTTCAAGTTCAATTTGAACTTGCCCATTCAACGGTTTAACATCTGTGACAACATGTCCAACCAATCTGCTATCATAAGCATCTGGATTTTCATAATACCATGTCAATTTATGTGGAGAGGTATTCGCAGTAACGCTCACCACTTTTGCACCAACAATTTCCTTTCTCAGTTGTTCGCTAATCACGTAAGCTTCAGGAATCTCTAACATTTTACGCCTCCCAAATTGCTATCCATTTCCGTAATTTAAACCAGTAAATCTTCTATATTTGATTTCCAAAATATGTAGTCATCATTTCTATAAACTTCTTTTAGTCCAATCTTTTCTAGTACTTTTCTGGAAGCTATATTATCAATCAAACAATCTGCTTTCAAAATCTTGACACTCTCTTGCATCTTGGTCCATTTTGCAATGCCTTTAAGTGCTTCAAAGCCATAACCCTTGTTCCATGCCTCACTGACAAGACCAAATCCGATTTCAACTTCTCCATTTTCATCAGGTTTGCCATGAAATCCAATATCACCAATCACCATATCGTTCTCCTTACACTTGATCATCCAGAACTCATATCCGCTAGGATAGTCTTGTCTTTTCAGCGTTTCATGAACCATAGGTAAAATATCTTTGGTATCTGGTGTTGGCCAGTGTTCAGACATGTGAATTCCAATGTTTTCAATCTCATTTAGATCATTGTTTAGAAGTAATGTTGTTAATTGTAACGTCGCGGGAATAAGAATCAATCGGTCTGTTATAATATTTTGAATAATCACATGACACCTCATTTGGTTTTTTTTCTGAGCTTTAATACCATGTTTTTTTGTTGTGCCAAATCGTCAAAAACAGATTTAATCCGTTCAGCCTTCTCTTTCACCGTGAGAGTATGAGACGAATCAAACGCTTCAACCTCTCTCATGGCATTTTCCAGTTCCTCCAAATCTAGCAGGTTTACTGCAACACAATAGAAAGTTTTTTTCCTACCATCATTGTATTCGTTCAATAATTTCTCAAGGATCACCCTTTTCTTTTCCAGTTCCTCATTGTATGCGTCCACTCCAATTTTCCTAGCTCTTTGTAAATCTCTCATTTGACACTGATGAGTTATAAACGAATCATATTGTTCAACACCATCATATTTATCGCATGGAAACTCAGGGCACTGAGAGCAGTATTCGACTTTACCATGTGAAAGGCTACACCGGGCAAATGAACAGGATTGATTTCCTGGACCGCCACCACAACCTGGGCAATACCCTCCCAGTTTCATGGGACAGAGCCCACAATTGAGTCCACAAAGCGAGAACATCAGATTCTTTCTTTCAAAATCTTTCATTTTGGTTCACCAACCCTATTTTTTGAGTTCGTTTGGAGGTTTCATATAAAAAAATAGCCAACCAAAAGCACTCACAAACATCACTCTTTGGAGCAGTCCCATATACGATGGCAAAGCCATCATTCCTAATGGGATCAGTGTTGCGACAATTGCCATGATCAACCCACTTGCTCTCTGCCATTTATGAGTCATAAATCCATGTCCAGCAGCTAGAAAAGTAAAACTGAATCCTGTGGCGCTTGCAAAAATGGAATGCATTTGATCATGAAACTTATTAATTTCAATATAATCAATCAATGGTGCATGTCTAAACACACCGGTTAGGATTAGACTCAAGCCGAAGATCATACCAATCACTTGATTGAATCGAATTTTACTCGAAAGTGTAATCCAAATTGACATTGCTCCAAGACACATGAAAACAAAGTTCATTACCAAGGCGTTTGGTGAACCCTGTGCTCCTAAATGACTGGTGGTATTACTCACGATGGAATATCCTTCAAAGCTGAAAAGTGCCAAGCCGCTGGAAACAGCCAAAAATAGAAAATAGACAATAATGGCAACTTTATTTTTATTCATCAGCTGATCTCCTTTAAGATTTGTGAAAATATTCACTTAAACAATGTCAAAGTACTCAATGACTTGATCCGCTACTTCCTCTGGTAATAAGTCAGCATTGTTGATTCTTAAGTAATTGGGGTGATTAATTTCTCCTGGTGATGAGTTGAGCCTATACTTTTCCATGCTGCTTAAAAGTTCTCTTTCCGACCATTCAACATTTCTCTTTGTAGGCTTTTCTGCCAGTCTTAGAGGAGTCTTATTACGAGCCAATCTAATTTCAATATCACTTTCCAGTTCCAATATGTAAGTGGTTGCACCATGTGACTCGAACAGCTTCATTACTTTGTCCACGTAGACATATTCACTGGCAAGGTTAAAATCCCACATATATGTAAAAATCATCCCTTTTCCATCGGAAGCTGCCATGGTCTTGAAAATCTCTTCGCGAAAAAGTCTTATTAGATATTGGGCTTCTTTTGTATGATAGTCAAAGATCTGAAGAATAGGCTCAATACTCATGTGATTGTGGAAGAGTTTCAGTCCAGTTTTCTCCATAATCGCTTTTCCAACCGTCATTTTCCCAACAGCTTGAGGACCTGTGATCAATATGAATTTCAAATGAACCTCCTTATATGAATCCAATTTTGAAAATTATACCATTTTATATTTCCAGGTACAATATAGCTGTATCAGTATGCTATACTATTTAATAAGATTGTAATCAAAAGTTAGAGGTGTAAAATGCTATACATCGATCATTTTAAATTTCCTAATTCTGATCAGGAATTCAATTTTTTTATGTCCATTCAAAGAAAGTGTTATGACAATTTTTACCCTTTCCAGGTTCTTTCAAAAAAGGGATTTGAAAGGATTGATTTTGAACCTATTACGATTCTTTATGGAGGCAATGGATCCGGAAAAACATCTGTTTTAAATATCATTGCAGAAAAATTAAAGCTGGAGCGCGACTCCATGTACAATCGCTCCAGCTTTTTTGAAACTTATGTGGATCTGTGCGATGCAACTCTTATAGAAGATATCCCATCAATCAGCAAAATCATAACAAGTGATGACGTTTTCAACTATATGCTGGATCTGAGAGCACTCAATGAAGGCATCGACTCAAAAAGAGAAGATCTTTTTGATGAGTATTTGGATGCCAAATACAGCAAATTCAAGTTCAATTCTCTAAGCGATTATCATGAACTTAAAAAAGTGAATCAAGCAAGAAGCAAAACTCAGTCCAAATTTGTTCGGGCAAATTTGATGGACAATATCAAAGGAAACTCCAATGGTGAAAGTGCTTTCAAGTACTTTACTGAAAGCATCCAAGAACCTGCGCTTTATCTTTTGGATGAGCCGGAAAACAGCCTTTCTGCGTCAAGACAAGTGGAACTGGCTGAGTACTTACAGGCTTTTGCGAGATACGAGAACTGTCAATTCATCATATCAACGCACTCCCCTTTTTTTCTATCGATGAAGAACACCAAAATCTACGATATGGATGAAAATCCGGTTACCATCAAAAAATGGACAGAACTGAAAAGTATGCAGGTCTACCACTCGTTCTTTGAAAAACATCGTACGGATTTTTAACCGAATAAGTAGCCTGTCATGGACATCGAGCCCATAAGACATTTCTCATTGAACACTTCAATTTTATCCGTGGGCTCTGATGCGCCTAGCGCATAAAGCAATGGATAGTAATGATCTGGAGTATAAAACGCTTTTTCAGCACTACTGCCTGCACGCTCATGATGAATTACAGCATCGTGGTTTTTATCTAAAATATTATTCATAATATAACTGTCAAACTCATGTGCCCATGGATAGCCACCTTCCATCTGCCAATTGATCAGAGCAAGGTTATGCACTATATTTCCACTGGCCACAATTAGAACCCCATCTGCTCTAAGTGATCTCAACTTTTTCCCGATTTCATAGTGGGTCATAGCAGGAGCTTGATGGTCAATGCTCAGTTGCACTACTGGAATATCAGCATCAGGATACATGTGACATAAAACGGACCACGTCCCATGATCTATGCCCCATAGATTGTCTATGGAGACGATATTGCCTAATGATTCCTTCAGTTGACTGGCAAGTTCAGGTGAACCGAGAACTGGGTATTTAAGTTTATATAATTCCTCTGGAAAGCCATACATATCATAAATCATCCGTGGGTTCTCCAGATCAGAAGTTCTTGTTCCTTCGGAATACCAATGGGCTGATACAGCAAGTATAGCCTTGGGTCTGGGCAATCTCATACCTAGCGCTTTCCAAGTTTGCGAGAATTCATTGTCTTCAATGGCATTCATTGGAGACCCATGTCCAACAAATAATACAGGCATTTTCATAAAAATCTCCTTTATACTGTAAGTCGTTTTACAATGTTTTCAATAACAACATTCGCTTCATCATATGGCACCTGACATGTTCCAACCATCTTGTGTCCACCACCACCGTGCTCAAGCATGAGTTTTCCAATGTCTACAGAGCAGGAACGGTTCAAAATACTATATCCCACTGCAATACTGACGTTTTGCTTTTGCTTGCCATCGACGAGCCAAACTGAGACGTTTTGTTCCGGATACAGGCTATAAATCATAAACCTGTTGCCGGTATAAATGGTGGAGACACCTCTGAGGTCAGTTACTATGACATTTTTATGAACCATAGTATGGGCTTCGACCATTTCCTTAAACTTTTCAGATTGTTCATAATAAAGCTCAACTCTCTCTTTCACATCTGGATGTTCCAAAATCTCACTGATATCCATATTTCTAAAGTGATTGATCAGTTCTTCCATCAATTGATAATTGCTGATTCTAAACTCTCTGAATCGACCTAGCCCTGTTCTTGGATCAGAAATGAAACCAAGTAAAATCCAACCTGTAGGATTCAGAATTTCATCCTTTGAAAGTTGACCTGAATCCACCTTATCTACAGCTTCTATCATGTCTTTATAAAGTGGAAACCTTTCCGCACCACCATAATACTCATAAATTATTCTTGCGGCAGAAGGAGCCAATCGACTTTCGCCTTTTACATCCTGATTCCATCCTAATCTATCATTCTCAGAAGTGTGATGGTCAAACCACATGCCACAGCCTGGAACAAATGGCACATTGGCTAGAACATCATCTTTTGTAGGTGTAAATAGGCCATCTTGCAAATCTTTTGGATGGACAAACACCCATTGATCTATTATATCCGCTTCTCTAAGAAGCATTCCACAAATTAATCCGTCAAAATCTGAACGCGTAACAAGTCTCATATATAATCCTCCTTGGTTTTCTTATAGTTTCTATATATATGATACCATTTATTAGACAAGTATCACACAAATTTGAGCCGAATCAAGAGTTAGATGACAATCTCACTTTCCTTGATCATCACTGAATACTGAAAAAGCTCTGCATCAATAAACTTGGTATCTGCAAGCACTGGTTCTTGTATAATAGCTGCTTTTAGCTTATAACCAAGCTTACCTTTCGGTTGATCCGCGCCAACTATGAAGCCCATGCCGTTGCTATTTTTGGGCGGAATGGAGTCTAAAAAATCAGTCGTGTAAAATTGAAGTGAGATGTCTTCTTCACATTCATATTCAACAACTGGGAGCAACATCCCTTTGGGGCATACATTTGAGAATTCCTTTTCAAAATCCAAGCGGGCTTTTTCAATTTGATCCGGTGTCATCTGTTTTTTTATTACAGGATTATCAAAGGCTCCTGCCATTTCAGCTCTCACATCTATTAAATGAACTCTATGAATTTGAACCCAGTGCGATTCATGGGTCTCTTTACTTGTGAATGTCAGCTTTTCTGGATAATCATCTCCGATATGCAAACGCATTGGCCGTTCCACCAAGTAAGAGACACTTGTTGGCCGTTTGGTAAAACGGATTATATCATCCTGATTAATGACCAATTCCGAAATGCTTCCTTCAAGTCTATATCGGCTCATTGCCATTTTGTCTAGATTGTCAACATCTAGATTCGTGTGTTTCCAACCATGAGTTTTAAACGCATCAAGAATTTTCATACAATTTTCATCATGAGATCCAATAAAGCTTGTTTGACTTTGCTTAACTGTAAATTAAGTTTGCCCTATGATCACCATATGAATATGTTCAATTGGATTTCTCAGTTCTTTTACCCCTTCTCGTTTCATCAATGATCGATTTGTACGCCCATTAAAGTGACTGTGGTGATTTTGGGGATCAAATGTTTCGTCATAATGAATTGTGACCAGTTCAAAATGATCTTCAATTTTTGCAATACCAACCAGGTGTACAATAATTCCATTAATTTGAATAAACTTTTCAATCAACTTATTTTTATCTATTTTAATTTTCATCTCCCACCTCACCATAATTTATGGACCTATCATCATTATTATATAACAATTTGTTCAATATATTGATAGAAGATTGAATATTCTTGCTATTTATTGTAAACTATTTATGTCGACATATAAGGTTTGGACTAGGAGGCATATTTTGAGGAAATTCGTTTTGGCATAGTAGCAAAAGCTATTATGAATATACTAAATAGGATTGATGGACTTTTGCTACACTAAACATTAAAAATCATGTTTAGGAGGCTAAAAGTGAGCTATCAAAAGGCAGAAAACATATTGCCAAAGGAAGTATTGGAACTGATTCAGAATTATATTGATGGTGAGTATCTGTACATCCCAAGAAAAGTCGAGAAAAAGAAAACATGGGGTGAGACTACCAAGATCAAACAAGAACTCTCAAAACGTAATACTGAAATCTATAAAGCATACTTAGCAGGTAAATCGATCTTTATGTTGGCGGATTCGTTTTTTTTATCAACCAAGAGCATACAACGGATCGTCTTAAATGAAAAAAAGAGAACTTTAGAAACATAAGTGAGAACATTCACTTATGTTTTTTTTTGCCTCGACTTTCATACAGAAAAGAACTTGAGGTCGATAATCCAAAGCCTTTCATCTAGAATTATCATGTAAAGACAATATTTTAGGAGGATTTATATATGTGCACCCCTTCAACTAATGCATAGCAAAGGCTATTGCACAAAACCTATAAAGTAATAAGCCTTTACATATCCCATCATAATTCTAGGGAGATGCCAAATGAGCTATTATCAGAAAGTCGAATGGACTGTAACTCCAAAATCAGCTCCAAAAGTGATTCGGAACTGTCCAAAATGTGGTGAAAAGACCCACTATATCAACAGTACAAAATTTAGAGTCAATGCCAATGGTAAGAATATTGATGTCTGGTTGATCTATAATTGCAATAAATGCAAATCTAAGTGGAACATGACCATACACGAAAGAACCAATCCAAAAGATATTGATCCAGATCAATACGATCGCTATATTAGTAATGATAAAGAACTTGCACATCAAATCGGATTCGATCCGGTTTTTCACAAACGAAATCATTCCAAGCTCGTCTATGATTCCGTTGAGTTTGATGTTTCTGTGAATGAAATCGATGCAAATGAAATTACACTGAACACACAAGAAATAACCATTAGATGTCCTTTAAACATTAATCTCAGATTGGATAAGTTATTGGCCGATCACCTCAATATATCTCGATCAAAGCTATCCAAAACTCTTTCAGAGGTGATTCCTTTGAAAAAGAAAATAAGTGATGGTATGACTTTTATCTTACCGAGTAACTACTGAATAACATGACTTAAAAAAAGGAATGCCTCAATGATTTGATGATGGCATTCCTCTTTTAATGATTAAGTGATTACAACATCAAATATAGATCAGAATCTTCATGAGATATTCGTTTTTCAATCGCACTAAAAACCTCTTTAAATGCCTTCTCGAATCCGATTGTGTTTGACATGATTTTGGATTTGGTATTAAATTCATTTTTGAATTCTATATACACACCTCTGAGATTCCCCATTTCATTCATATACTTCTTTGCTTTATTCACCACTTCAGAATTATTCGATTCCATCAAACTTGGATACAAATATTGATCTTCGTGAGATAAGTGCATTTGCAAGATTCCAGCCAATGTACTTATATTTTTTGCTATCACAGAAGCGTTCGTTTCGAGATTCTTTTCTTTCACCAATTTGTTGGTTTCAACTATGAGCTGATTTATGCTGTCATGTTGTTTTTTTAGTTGTTCGGTTCTGTTCATATTAGTCCTCCATTCATTGATAGCATAATTATGCAATATTGTTTTCTATTAGTATGTGATTTGTGTCACATTCCAAAAAATACTAGGGACTTAAGTCCCTAAATATTGGCCAAAAGTCCCTTTGTTCATTAATGTCACATACTTGTAAAAATAAGATGTTATAATAAAACAAAATGAAATTATGTAAACCAAAGGAATGTTTATGAAAATTATAAATATATTGAGTGCGGTCGCTTTGATTACGACACTCACAATGACACAAACACTGACTTTTGCGGAGTCTTCCTATGAATCTTCTGTAGAAGGTTATCAGAACGTTGCTCCATGGTACGCCGAGGGAATCGAAGAAGCAATAGCATGGCAAATTATGCCCAATAGATTTAAAGATGTTTCCATGGACGCTCCAATTACAAGAGGTGAATTCGCAGAAGCTATTGTACTTGCCTATGTAAGGTTAACAGGTTCTCTGCCAGAGACATGGAACTCTACTCGTTTTAGCGATCAACCTAGTGTTTATGCGCAAATCGCAAGTGAACTTGGATTTGTTTCTGGCTATACAGATGGAACCTACAAATCCATCAATGAAATAAAACGTCAAGAAATGTTCGTAATGATCAATAATCTTATTAATATTATTACTTCAGAAGCAGTGACCATTTATGATGAAGAGCAGAAAGCTGCAATTATGGACGAAGCTCTTCTAAGGTTTGTGGATGGACAGGAAGTTAGTGAATGGGCTAAGCAGGCATCATCAGTCCTCATCAACCTTGGTATTCTCGCAGGTACTGATCAGGGCACACTTGAACCTAAGCAACCTATTTCTCGTGCACAAGCGATGGTAATCCTAACTAGAACACTAAAGGCCACTGAGAGTCAACCAGTATCATACAGAAAATCAAGTTATGCGCTAAAACAAATGGCTGAAACTTATGCTGCGACCAACAACGTTGCTGTCAGTAGAGGTAGCAGAAGAAGCCTCCCACTTGAAGCTCTCTATTCACCAGATGAGCTCATGGTCATGCAAGGTAAAAACGATACTAAATATACAGCAGTATTTGGATCTCTAGATGCTGGAAGATATGCAACATCAGAAGAAGCACTCAGTCACATGGTGAATATTACTGTTGATGTGTGGACTTTAAAATCCGACGGAACTAAAACTCCCGGAATACGTACTATTAAAGTCAACTCCGCTGTGGCTGATATCTTAACACAGGTGTTTAAAGAAATATTCGAAGGTCCTGAGCAGTTCCCAATCAAAGATGTTCATGGTTATGCATGGAGATCCAGCTCAACTTCGGAACATAATTTAGGTCTCGCAGTCGATATCAATGCAAATGAAAACTATATGATCCGAAAAGATGGCTCAGTTGTTGCTGGTTCATTCTGGCTTCCTGGAGAAAATCCATACTCCTCAAACCAGATGGCGATGTGGTTCGTGCCTTTAAGAAGTATGGTTTTACATGGGGCGGAGATGCATGGCCAACAAGCAACGATTATATGCACTTCTCATTCCTTGGATGGTGATCATTCAAAAAGGCTAGCTGATTTTTATCAGTTAGTCTTTTATATTTAATATAACAATCATGGATTCGTCCTAATCACAAAAGCAAATGCGAAATCAGAATTGTTTATTTCAGTTCGAATTGTGAATGCCCTGATCACATGACCCGGTTCATAACTTTCACTGTTCGAACTTAAATGAACCCAAGGGTTACTTGGAATTCTAAATCGCACCTCACCATTTTCTACTTCTAAATCAAATTCTATAGTTGATTTTTCTGAGTATAAAAATTTACCATCCTGTGCCAACAAATCATCAGTGATTTCAAACACCTCTGCCTCGAAATTATCAAGGACAATCACGACTTCATCGCCGATGGAAACATAAGGGAGTTCCTCCCATGAACTGTTTTCAAAAGGGAAATCAAGAAATCTTTCTATATCTTCACGGGTTTCATTATACCTATCACCATAATATATTGGTTTAATGCTTTGATCTCCAATTGTTATGCTGATCGATGGTTCAGGGTTAGCTTTCCCACTTTGAGTCAAGAACAAAAAGACTACGACTCCAATAAAGATAACCAAAATAATAATGATTCTTCGAAATGCTTTCATATTAATTCTCCTCACGAAAAATGATCCATTATGACTATGATAACATAATTCTAATCAAATCCTAACGCCAATGGACATTTAATGTATTATAATATTGCTAAAGAAGAATACGAATTTAGGAGAATATTATGTCATTTTTAGGAAATATAATCTGGTTGATTTTAGGCGGTCTAATCGCCGCCATTGGATGGGCAATTGCCGGAGTGTTACTATGTATCACAGTAATTGGTATACCCTTTGGTTTACAGTGCTTTAAAATAGCAGGACTGACACTTGCACCATTTGGTAAGAGCATCAGCATGGGCGATTTTGGCGCAGGTAGTTTCATCGGTAATATCATTTGGATCCTATTGTTGGGTTGGGAGCTTTGTCTGATGCATATTGTAATGGCTCTACTATTAGGTATTACAATCATTGGACTTCCATTTGCCAAACAACATTTGAAGCTAGCTCAGTTGGCACTTTTACCATTTGGATCGAGAATATAATAAAGAGAGCATGCCATAGCATGTTCTCTTTCAGGGTGATGACAAAGTCATCAAACTGTAGGCTGTAGTAAGCGTTCAAAGTCAAGGCACGGATGAAATCCAGTGAAGGCGCGACCTTCAGCGTCGTAACTGAATTGGATTTTATCCAGTAACGATGGATTTGGACGTTTGTCTACAGTCTGAAAAGAGAGTATGCCTTAGCATGCTCTCTTTTTTTGTTCATTTTTAAGACTGTTTCTTTTTAACCGGGATCCAGATCTCACTTCTGTATTTCGGATTGCTAGTATCTTTGCTCTCGTGCCACAAGATTTCAGGACCTTCGATCGACTCATATCCCGATGATGGGAACCATTCCGAGTAAATCCTTCCCCACACGTTTTGTAGCGTTTCAGGGAAAGGACCAATAGATTCAAATATTGCCCATGTGCATGCATCAACGTTTAACACCTCGAAATCTGGAGTGTCATCACTTGATGTAGCTACTCCAATATAATGATCCAGTTCACCCTTTTCGTCCATTCTCCCTTCGGAGAAATTAGTGGAAGCACTGATGATCCCTGCCGGTTCGACATTTGATAAGTCCTTTAAAGTCTTGATGATTTCAGGTGTAAAAACCTCATACATTTTTGCGATTTCGGGATTGACACCATTAAAAATTATAGGAACTCTCTTTTTAAATCCCACTAATTTAAATGCCCTTTTCTCTACTATGCGATAATTCATTTCACATCCTCCTTGGATTGATAATTGGAAAGTCATTTGTGGAAAAGATTTGATTTGAGCATTCGCATCTCTTGCTACAGATGGCAAAATTCCATGCATGGACTGAAAAGCTCTGGTAAAGGAATCAGCTGAATTGTATCCATATTTTATTGCGATATCAATGATTCTGAGATCACTATCTTTAAGTTCGATAGCTGCGAGAGTCATTTTTCTTCTTCGAATGTATTCAGATAAACTGATTCCAGCCAAAAATGAGAACATACGCTTAAAATGATATTCAGAACAATAAGCTATTTTTGAAATCTCAACATAATCAATTTCTTCTGTCAAATGCTTTTCAATATAGGCAAGAGCTTTATTCATACTACTAAGTGAATCCATCAAATAACCTCCTTTCTCAATAAGTTTAGCAAAGAATGAAGTATCGCATACGACTATCTATGCACAAATTAGTCGACTTTTATTTTTCTCAACTTTAAAACATCTCAAGTACTCCAAGTTTCACAGCCACTCTCGTCATAATACTAAACATCACCACCCCAATAGCCATCAATACAATTCCTAGTATGAGTTCTCCTAGGAGTATTCCACTCAAATCAGACAAGAGTGCACCCGAGTATAATGAACGGCTCGCTTCTATACTACGAGTCAGTGGCATTAGTTGTCCAATTGGTTGCAACCAAACAGGCATGCGATCAAGAGGAAAGTTTGCTCCAGTGAGTCCAAGCATAGCCATTGAAGCTATGTTGAGTACAAGATTCAGATCTCTTGTCAATAGTCCAAGACAAGAAATAATCAGTTCAAATGCCATTGCAGAAAAGGATGCTACAAGTAAAATCAATAGAAATGCTGGCCATGAAGATATTGGTAAGTAAAAATCGAAGATCAATGATCCAATGACAAGTCCGAATAGGACAGTCAATAGTCCATCGAATATATGGAGCATCGCTCTCGGTAGAAATATTCCAACACCACTGGATGGAGAAGCTACTAATAATTTGAGCGTACCAGAATTCTTTTCTTGCGTCAATTGGACGCCTACTCCAAAAATCGCGTTGAAATAGGTCAGCACCAACGCATTTCCAATAAACCAATGACTGATATCAACGGTGCCGTATACATGACGAGCAATTAATGTGAAACATAACATTTGCATAAGTGGGGATCCAAGATTGACCATAAATTTTGCAATAAAAAAACTCTCCCTTTCGGAGAGTTAGGATTATTTTTCTTTTATATATTTAGTGACCTCATCGAGTTTTCTACTCAAACGTGTATAGTTCGTACTGAAATATTTGGTTTGTTTTACTTTTTCCACATTTACCAATCCATATTGATTGAGAATGTCAAGGTGATGTGAAACCGTTGGGGTAGTGAGGTTCAAAGCGTCAGAAATTTCTTTTCCATACATTGGATGCATGTAAAGCATTTTAAGTATTCTAAGTCGGGTTGCATCTGAAATGCTCTTTAGTGGATCCAGTATGCTATCCAACTGTTCCTCTGGATTTCTATTCCACTTTTCTATACCTTGCAAATAAATCATAGTCTGATCATCCATCAATCTCATGGAAAATGGACTGATATAATACACTGGTATAAACTCATAATTCACATAATCTGCAATATTCCAAAATGGTTTACCCATCAACTCCTGCGCAAATGAAAGTGGATGTCTATATTCTGTACCCTCTTTAAAAATACTAAGAAGCGAATCATATGAAGAATTTTGAATCAGTTCATCCAGCTTTCTGTTGAATGATTCATGTCCATCGAGAGCCAATAAGGTCTCACAGAACAAGTCAATAACTTTTGGCAATGAGGTTATGATGTCAACAAGGCTATCATCATAGCCATACTGTTTTACATGAGCTTCCAATTCAGATTTTGATTTCAACAATTTTTCTGCTTCGATCTCATCAATCTCATGTTCAAGAAAAATTACCAACAATCTTTCAACTGAACACTTTCTAATGTCGTCGATCAGAGTTTCAACGTGATCCCTTTCCATTGAAGCCAGAGCAAACTCAAGCCAAGTAAAACGCATGCTAGGCAGATTCTTCAACACTTCAAAAAAGGTTGTATACTGTGACTTTAAGTCATCATATACATTAAGATCTAAAACTGTTTCATGCTCAGACTCATGGCTTAGGGCACATAACAATGAAAGAGCTTCAATCACTCGGCTATGTTGAATTTTTAGATGATGCTTGAAACGTACTTTCATAATGTCCCCCCTCAGCAGTATCATAACTTGTTTTGTTAAAATTGGCAATCCTCACTCAAGGTGCTTTGCTATCTCATACAGGCCATCCCGGTTGATTTCATACCCTTTTTTCGTCTTTTTCATCAATGCTTGCGCTTTAAACTCCTGCAGAGTTTGTAATAGATGGCGATAACTCACGCCTAAAAATTCAGCTGTTTCCGTATGCCTTTCATCATAATACCCGTCATTCTCAGCGAGTAAAATATATGCTGCAAGTCGATAGCGCAATTCAAAGCTTTGTTGCTTCGAATGAAACCAAGTTCGATCCAATAATTTTTTACCGATATATCTGCTCATGATCAGCATGAACTGGGCATCACTTAAAAGATACTCTCTGGCAACATCCATGCAAACGGCCATACAAACACATTCAGAAAGACAAGTCACATCTTTTGGAGATTGCTCCACATCTATTAATGTCAACTCTCCAATGAATTCTTCCGGTCCGACAAAATGAACAATGGAACGCTTCCCATCTTCATGGATCAGAGTAATTTTTGCTTTGCCCGATAATAAAAAATAAAGATGATCAAGGTTCTTTTCTGAATCAATAATCATATCCTTTTGATTGTATTTGTAACAAGTTACATGTTCCTTTACTGTTTCAAACAAATACAAGTATTGATCATAAATCGCCTTCTCTTTTTCATTTAAATCTTCCATTGATATCTTGATCATATTTGCCTCCAATGTGAGATATCTCATATTTAGTTTATCACAAATGATTTATAATTGGGTTGAAAATATAAGGAGGAATTGATATGAACACTAAAAATCTTATTAAATCATACATTTTCTATTTGATCTCCGCTTTCGGAATCAGTTTGACCATTAAAGCCCATATAGGTGTCAGCAGTTTCAATTCAATGAATGTGGCTTTGGCTGAAGCTTCACAAATAAAAGTAGGGACAATCACGACCCTACTTAACATAGCATTTCTATTGATTTATATGCGCATGACACACTTTAAATTGGTTGGGAAATATGTACTTCAAGGATTTTCAGTACTGATATTTGGAATTTTCATCAACTTTTTCACTTACAATTTATTGAACTTCTTTGAACTTTCAAATTATGGAATGCGTATCTTAACAATGATCATAGGTACAATAATTGGTGGGGCATCCGTTGGAATGATCATATCCTATAATACGATTACTTTCCCTATAGAAAGTGTCTGCAACGAATTGGCCGAGAGGACTTCGAACAGTTTCATGCTATATCGATATGGCATCGATCTTTTTTCCATTGCCATTTCTGTTCTTGTGACTCTCTCATTTGATCTACCATTTTTCGTGAGAGAAGGGACGATCATAAGTTTTATTCTTCTCTCATTTTCCATGAGTTTGGTGAGAAAGTGGCGGGATAATAGTCTACAATTCGGATAGAAACTCATCTGTATATTTTTTGATCAATTCTGACTGCGTCTGATAGATCATATGTGATCCTTCTATGACTTTAAAAGATGCATTTTGTCCAAGTCTATTCAAATGTTTGGTTTGATACCCCATCCCATCGTCCTTGCTTTTCTTGCCCATTGTCTTCAACGTATTTGATGCTATTAGCTTTAAAACTGGAATAGTCTCAGGGAACTTTAGCTCACTGACTTCCTGGATGTTGGCCCCAAATAAAACAGCTTGATCGATAACTGTATCATTGCTTCCAAAATAAGTGAAAAGTTTGTAATCGGCTTGTTCTTTCTCAGTATAACCATTTTCTATCAGCTTGAATTCTGGTATCAAATTGGATACCAATCTTGAGAATCCAGTGGCTTGCTGTATTTTTCCAAGTGAATAGACAAATCTAGGTATTTTTACCGATTCCAGTTCTGCACTTGAAGTTGTATCGAGCATGATAATTGCTTCAATCTCATCTGGATATTGAGCAGCATAATACTCTGCATAGATGCCTGAAGCCGAATGTGGCATTAAAACATATGGAGGTTTAAGTCCTGATTTTTGTAGCGCTTCCCTAAGTTCTTTTATGTAATTCTCATTAGTTCTTGGTTGATCTGAAACATCACTGAAACCTATACCGAAATACTCAACAGCTACTACTTTGTAATCGTCTTTCATAGTTCGCATCAGCGGACCAAAATCGGCTGAAGGTAGAGCAATTCCAAGTCCAGGCATTAAGACAATGGTTTTGTCCCCTTCTCCCATTTTGTAGACATGCATTTTTTTGCCATCCACTTCAACCAATTCGCTATATGGTTTCACTTGGTCAAGTTCTTTTGTTCCTCTTAGCTGTGTCACAGCAAATCCTGCGATGTTTAGCAATATGATGACACCAAATAACACCGATAGAACTGTCATAATTTTTCGCCCCTACTCTTATTTTTTTTCGTTCTCATTTTTTTTACTCCCCTTCATTGATTACAGGAGAAGAAATAATAGAAATACTTCTTTGTTTTCGACTCCCATCTTGGACATTACTCATGTACTTTCCCAAAACTTGATTCATCTCACTCATAAACAATTTAAATTCTTCATCACTTAACATCAAACTGACATTTCCTAAAAATATATTATCAAATTCTGATATGGGTTGATCCTTATTATCTGCGAAATATCTATCAAAATCAGAATATATTTTCATTAGAAAACCGAAAGCATTTCTTGATGCATTTTCTACAGTGTTTTCTTTGCTGTATGCTCCAATATTCAGTGCATAAGTTTTTTCAACTGAACCTCTGATTTTCTTCTCGGAGATTACTGTGAGCAGATCACTCTTCTCTAAAATATTAATATGTCTATATAATGTAGTTCTTGGTACATCTGAAATGTGCTCTGATAATATCCCCGCTGTCGCCTCTTTATGTACTGATAGATACTGTATTATTCGACTCCGTATGGGATTCATCAGCACTTGGTTCAGATCTTTCATGTTAATCACCTCTTTTTATTAGTTCCATTTGTGGTTATAATACCACTTGTGGGACAAGTCGTCAATACTTAATATCATTAAGATTTCATAATAATATGATTTATGGTAGAATAATATTGGACTGGAGGTAGACATGGCAAAAAAAGAAATTTCAGATGAAAGAAAAGCACTTTATTATGCGGGAATGGCTGTATCAGGCATTGGTATTCTTTTGTTTCTTTCCGTTTTTGTTAGTTTTATGAATCCTGAAAGAATGCTTTCAGATGGTTCTGTTGGCGCATTTATGAGCAGACCATTCATAGGCATTCTGATGATTGCCATTGGCAATGGGATGAGGGTTGTTGCTGCACGTGGCGTTGCGGGGTCAGGAATCATTCTAGACCCAAAGAAAGCCAGGGAAGATTTGAGCCCTTGGTCATCAATGGCCGGTGGAATGATCAAGGATGCAATGGACGAAACAGAGATACATACAAAAAAAGAAATCGTTAAGGTCAGATGTAGAAACTGCTCTGAACTGAACGATGAAGATGCCAAGTTTTGCAAAAATTGTGGCGAGAAAGTATAATAAAATCCGATATTTCGGATTTTTTTTATTTGCTATTTAGTGAAGGTCTTCCTGTAGCTAACTCACCAAGTCTGTCAGCCCATTTTTCTGTCCAGTAGTGGGAATAGGACAAACCTCTGAGTTCCCTCTTCTTTATATAATGTCTATGTTTTGCCCAAGTAAACGATGGTATACCAATCAAAGGAATATAAAGAGGACCCAAAATTAATGATTGGATAGTATGCCCATATTCATGGACAATCAATCTCTCACCGTTTTTTCTATCTTGTATAGGCGCAAAAATAAATATTCCGAGTGAAAGTCCCGACGAAAATTTCCATTTTGTAAGAATGCTCCCATGATAAAAGCTATGTGGATCCCTTGAATGTCGCAAGAAAACAAAGAATCCCAATGCACTTTGTATGATTCCCCACGTGAGTTGGATTGCTCCATACATCACCCTCCAGAAAAAAGTCATCTTATTTGCTTGTTATAATATCAATGAATTGTGCTTCGTCATCACAGACCACCAAATGATTATTGATTAGTCCAAAGACTTGATCAGAGTATGCTTCACAGTGACCTATACAACCAATTTCAATATCAGCAGAAGCCAATACCTGTTGAAGACTTTCAATTTGAATATTTGAGCAGTGCTTACAAACTTTTACCATAATAAACCTCCAATATAATGTTATCAATTACAATATACCCCCACCGGGTATATGTGTCAAGAAATATTTTTTTAAAAGTATTGACACTTTTAATTGCATAATATATTATGTATTTGTCGTTACATAATATATTATATATTTAGGAGTTAATAAAAATGAAAAGAACAATCAAAGTGTTGGTTCTGATCCTGCTTATTCTTATAGCAGCTGGAACCGGAGGAATCATGTTTTTGGCAAGTGGTCTTGAAGATGGCGAAGCCATTACTGTCATGGATGTAGAAACTGACTCTCTGAGTGACGGAGAATTTGTAGGCACATATGAAAACAAAAGATGGGACAATAAGTAAATGCTTATTTGAAAGCAATCGAAAACGCACTCATGAAAGCGAGGCAATAATTGACTGATCAAGATATTCATGCAATGAAAGAGATATTCGGTAATTTATTTTACATGACCAATAAGCTTCAAACTATGGTGGATAAAGAATTTGAACCTTACGGTTTTACTGCGAAACAATGGTTTTTGATGGTTGTGATCACAAGATTTTTCGACACCCCTCCAAAACTAGCGGATTTGACCGAATATATGGGGAGTTCTTACCAAAACATAAAACAATTGGCTGTAAAACTTGAGAATAATGGATTTGTGGAAATACAAAATGATCCAAACGACAAACGAGTCCTTAGAATTGCACTCACCGAAAAATGTGCCGCATTTTGGGCCGATCATCAAAACGAAGATTTGAAATTTATGAGCACATTGTTCGAAGCCTATTCATCTGAAGAACTTCAGAACTTTTATGCTTACATGGAAATGTTATCTGCATCAGTAAAAAAAATGGAGGAAAAATTATGAAAACAATAATTGTCTATAGCACCAAATATGATTTTACAAAGGAAAGAGTTCATGAAATAGCCGCATCGCTTGAAAGCGATGTTAAACTAGTCAATATCAACGAAGAAAAACCCCCTAATTTGGAGGCTTTTGATGCGGTGATCCTAGGTGGTTCAGTCTTTATGGGACAGATCAATAAAACACTCAAAGCCTTTTGTGTGGAGAACGAAGCCATTCTAAACTCAAAGAAACTAGGTCTCTTTTTAAGCTGCGGTCTACCTGACAATGTTGACACTCACTTTTCAAATGCCTATCCACAGAGCCTATTGGACCATGCAACTACCAAAGTCAATCTGGGTGGAGAGTTAAGACTGAGTCAAATGAGTTTCGGTGATAAAATGATCACAAAAATGATGATCAAGGCAACTGAAAAAGAAGGCGGTAAACTGCCAACCGCCAACACAAGCGCTATTAAAGAACTGGTAAATGGTTTCGCCTAATCTGTAATCACACAAATAGTCGATTTGATCACCTGAATTGATTTCAAGAAGCCCCTTTGGTAAATTAGGGGTTTCTTTTTCATTGTCAGCTTCCACTACTGGGGTTCCCAGTCTGTTTGCTAAATCTACAAGATCAACACGAGTTCCTCTTATGGATTCCAATACCACTTCCCCTTTTCAAAGTTGGTGACTCTCAGGATTATAAGCACTAAAAAAGCCAGAATCAACTGGCTTTGTTCATCATTTCGAATATTAGTTAGTCTCCTTTATATAGTAGAGAAGTTTCTGCCCCGTCAAATCATCCAATAGATCTTCAGTTTTTTGAAAACCAAGCTTAACCAATACACTTTCAGATGAGGTATTCTCTGGCTCAATAGAAGCTCCCAACAAGTTAATACTTGTCCTGGTGGTTGCATAATTCACACATGCTCCAGCGGCTTCAGTGGCGTATCCATTCCCCCAGTGTGCTCTCTTGAAATGATACAAAAGCTCAGCATCGCATCCATTACCTCCTGGGTTGAACCCACAAACCCCAATCACTTCTCCACTTGCTTTAAGAATCACCACATATGGCGAGAATCCTATAGTATTTTGCATCTTTATGTAATATTGTAATGATTTCGTTTCTTGTTCTAAGGTCCCTGCATTTCCACAATACTTCATCACTTCCTGGTCTCCCCAGATAAGCATCATTTCATCTAGATCACCTAGTTCAAGCGTTCTAAAAATCAAACGTTTTGTCTCCATTACCTTCATAATTGATTTCCCCCTGGATCAATTGCTTTTTAGCGTTACACTGACCACTTCAGGTCTATTGAAAATTCGAACAGGAATGATGCTGTTTCCAAGACCTCTACTGACTACCATTGTTGACTGTTCTTCCTTATAAGAACCACTGGAATACTTCGGAAACAATCCCTGATCGGGCGCAATCAAGCCTCCTGCACGTGGGAACCTGAACTGTCCACCATGGGCATGCCCTGAGAAAATCAAATCGATGTTATGGTCGACATAAAGATCAAAAAGCTCTGGCCTGTGCGAAAGTAAAATTTGGTATACGGACTCATCGGATAAATTACTTAAATGTTCCTTTAAACTAGAATATTTAGTCCCTTCAAAGTATGTGGACGTGAGAAAATCTGGGTCTGATAACCCGAGGAGTTCAATGACTTCCCCATTACTTTTTAGTTCGACTTTTATGTCATCAAGAATTACCACTCCGGCAGATGTGAGCCTTTTTGAAATCTCAACGTATTCACCAGACCATGCCTCATGATTTCCAGAAACAAAGTAAACCGGAGCAATCCTCACAGCACCATCAATAAACAACATTGCATCATCGAGGTCATACTTCCTTCTGTCCACCAAGTCACCAGTGATTACAATAATGTCTGGAGATGCTTCTATGACACTTTTTAACAGAGAACTCTGATTGGTTCGAAATACCTTGTTGTGAAGATCTGAGATTTGAACAATAGTGAACTCATCAAACGCATCCGGAATTTGACTATTTGATATTTCAATTTGTGTTGTTGTGATGCTGTTGTTTTGCCATACAGAAAATACAATTAAAATGACCAAAACCAATATGATCTTTATTTTCAAATCACACCTCCACTATTAATTCATTATATCACGTTATGGTGTCAACTTTCATATTTGCGTCACTACATAATTATGATAAAATAAGATATAACATATAAAGACACTAATCATCAAAGCTATGAATGAGAGGTATTTATGATCGATACTAGCAAAATCAATTTCATTGTATATGTAGAGGACCAAAACAAGTCAAAGGATTTATATACCGCACTCTTTGATAGAGCTCCAGCGCTTGATGTAGATGGGATGACCGAAATCCAGCTCAACGATACCACATACATCGGTCTACTCCCTGGAAATGGTATAGTGGAGATATTGGAAGGCAACATTGACAACCCTAATCAGAACACAGCCTATCCCAGGTGTGAGATTTACCTTTATGTGGATTCACCTGAGGCATATTACGAGAGAGCACTAAAACTCGGTGCAAGGGGCATCAGCGAGGCAAAGCAAAGAAATTGGGGCGATTACACTTCTTATGTTTCTGATTTTGATGGCAACATCATCG
>JAWSUW010000003.1:0-12910 GCA_033549245.1 Bacillota bacterium
TATTTTGATCCATGTATTCAAAAGAACCCTAATTTGGCTCATGGTGAAGTGGGTGCTGAACTTCTGAAAAAATATTTTGATATTGAAGATGAGGAGATTCTGGATGCCATACGTTGGCATACCTATGGCAATAAAAACATGAGTACTCTGTCTAAAATCATCTATGTCGCCGATATTATCGAGCCCTCCAGAAATTTTGAAGGCATCAATAGATTAAGGCATCTTGCATATGAGGATTTGGATCAGGCGATGATCGCGTATTATGAACTCAATAATTCTTACCTCAAAGAATCAAAAAGTAGTGTTCATAGTTATACACATGAAATGATCGATCATATTACAAGGAGCATCTGATGGCGGATCATATTACGAAACAAGCTAATAAAATGGTAGAAATTCTGAGTGATAAAAAAGCACAAGATATTGTAATGCTTTCAGTTAAAGGCATCAGTTCCATCGCGGATTATTTTATAATTGCCACGGGAACTTCCTCGACACATATAAATGCACTTTCTGATTATCTTGAAAAGGATTTTGGTCATAACTTGAAACATAAGGAAGGCAAACAACAAGGTGGCTGGCTTTTGCTCGATTTCAGAGATATAGTTGTACACATATTCAGCAATGATATGAGACAGTATTATTCATTAGAACGAATATGGAATGATGCTGAAGTCATTACAATAGAATAAATCTTGAAAGGAGTCTTTAGTGGAAAAAACTGTTCATCCAATCTTAGAAAAATTAATTCCCATAGCTAAAGGGGTTTCAGAGACCTTTGGTTCCAATTGTGAAGTGGTCATCCATGATTTCAGCAACATGGAACAGTCTATTGTCGAAATATTCAATGGACATGTGACAGGGAGAACTGTTGAGACATCAATGACAGACTCAATACTCAATAAAATCAATAAACACAGGGACGGACATGACGTCTACAATTATACCGGTAAAAGTACATTGGGTAGAGAACTCAAATCCACTACGACATTCATAAGGGATTTTAACGATGAAATCATCGGATGTATGTGCATCAATTTTGATATTACCGATATGCTCAGCGCTAGAAATGTGATTAACGAACTTTGTAAAGTCGACGAAAAAGAAGTTGAGGCTATTGGTGAGATCAATAAAGTGAACGATGTATTATACGATATTGTAGAAATCACCATCCATAAATTTGGACGACCGGTTATTTATCTTACAAAAGACGAGAAAGTCAATATCGTGAAAGATCTTGAGGAAAAGGGCGTATTTTTAATTAAAGGTGCCATTGATTACGTCGCAAATTCTCTTCAAGTGTCACGTTATACGATATATAATTACTTAGATGGCATAAGAGATGGAAAATAGGAGGACAAGTATTATGTTGAAATCAATCGCAACTGAAAAAGCACCAGCAGCTGTGGGTCCATACTCACAAGGTATGAAAGCGGGACCTTTCATTTATGTATCGGGTCAGTTACCAATCAATCCTGAAAACGGAGAATTGATCAAAGGCGATATCAAAGCATCTACAAGACAATCTCTTGAAAACGCCAAGGCGATTATCGAGGCGGCAGGGGCAACTCTTAACGACGTGGTGAAAGTGACGGTATTCTTGGCTGACATCAAGCAATTCGCTGATATGAACAGCATTTACTCTGAGTATTTCACTGATCACAAACCTGCAAGGGCAGCGTTTGAGGTAGCTAATCTGCCACTTCTGGCCGAAGTTGAAATTGAAATGATTGCTTATAAAGTGACAGATTTATAATAATGAAAAACCAGACTTCTTATCCAAGTCTGGTTTTTTTCTGATTTTGCCTTCTTTTTATTTGATTGATTCTGAACATGGTCATGATGACTCTCCATATGAAAACAGCGAGTAATATTTTGACCAACAATAGCGACCAAGATCTTTTTTCAGCGGAAAAGAACTCTGTGATATCGTTCAGCAAATCCTCGCCGATATACTGATCATCTGAAATCAGTGTCACCTGATGAAGTAGGGAATCGTTCAGATAAAACTCTTTGGTACCTATGACTTCGCCTTTCTTGAGAGGCAACTCGATTTGATTGGAAATCAGTTCCTTGATTTCAATATCCTCAATCTTGTATTCATTGGGCAAATCGATGGAGACCTCCTCAGCGTATATTGAGGATACCGCAGTTTGTTTTTTATTGGTTAAAGTGACTGTTTTTGCTAAATCACCAGGTTTTGCAATCAGATGTTTTGTGGTTCCTGTAAAAGCATATTCCATCAATTTACGGGTATCTTCGTACATTGCATCACTTTGAGATTTTAGTACTGCAGTTATAAATTGTCTACCATCTTTGGTTGCAGAGCCCACAAAGCAAAATTGAGCTTCTGGAGTATATCCTCGCTTGATGCCGTCCGCAAATTCATATGCAATCGGAACCCGAGCACCACCTACATCAATCAACTTAGTAGAACCTGCTATGCCTTGATACATACTGTTGGTACTGTTCAAATATCGAGTCTCGGTCTTTTTGTTGGTTGGCGGAATTTCATATCGCGTGGTTTTTACAATAGTCCTGAATGTATCATTTTTCATGGCGTAGCGAGCGATGATAGCGAGATCATATGCGGTGGAGATATGATCTTTGTTGTGTAAACCATGCGGATTTTCAAAATTTGAATTCAATGCACCCATCTCTGCGGCTCTGGAATTCATGACCTGGGCAAAGGCTTCTATTGATCCGGAGTGTTTTCTTGCAAGGACTTCAGCGGCGTCATTTGCGCTTGCGATCAAGAGGGCATTGAGTAATTGTTCTACAGTTACTTCCTCTCCTGGTTCGAGGGCAATATGACTTCCGCCCGCATAAGGTGATTCAGGATCGACAATAATGCTATCGTTTAAATTCATATCTTCCAGAATGATGATTGCAGTCAAAATTTTTGTAGTACTTGCTGGAAAAAGTGGAGTATGTTCATTTTTGGAATAAAGAATCTGCCCCGTATCGGCATTGATGATTATCGCACCGTCAGCTATCAGATCAATTTCTGAAAATGTCGGAATAGAAATCATAAATAGAATTATAACGAATAACCCAAGCGTCGTAAAATACTTCATAGTGTCCTCCTCAGTTGTTATTTCTATTATAATGAAAACAGATGGTTGTGGGAACCCCAAAATATGTTATAATCAAACAAATATATGGTAATATTTAGGAGGATGCGTGAAATATTTCAAATATTTGTGGTTGATTTTGATCTTTTTAACTATATTCTTAAGGGCTTATGGATATGAACCCAGTTATATCAAAAGGGAAATCGTCCTAGAACCTTCTCAAAAAGAAGTGCAATCAAGTATTGCAGTTCATATGGTTTATGATCCGGTTGATGAAGTCTATTACGACTTGGATGAATTTAATGCCCTTTCAATTGAACAACTGACACACTTTAGTGGTGTCGGTGAAGTCACAGCGAGTTCAATTGTAGACTATATCCGAGAGAACAATGGTCTTCAGTCTTTCCATGAACTGACTTTGATCAAAGGAATAGGTGAGAAAAAGCTAGAAGGAATTCTTGAAAATTCCAAATAATTATACCAAATGATGGTATAATATGACTTAACTATAATTAATTTGAGGAGGTGGATCAATGTCACTGGTTAAATTGACTGAATATACAACGAGCGCTGGCTGAGCGGCTAAAATTGGTCCTGAGACCCTCGCACAAGTTTTGTGCGATTTACCAAAATTTGAAGATGTAAATTTACTTGTCGGCTTTGAATCATCAGATGATGCTGCCGTCTATAAACTTAATGAGGAGCAAGCATTGATTCAGACGCTTGATTTTTTTACACCTATTGTGGATGATCCGTATGACTTTGGACAGATTGCCGCTGCGAATGCACTCAGTGATGTTTACGCAATGGGTGGAAAGCCGGTTCTAGCGCTTAACATTGTTGGTTTTCCTAATTGTCTTTCTCCGTTGATTTTGAAAGAGATCATGAAAGGTGGGGCTGACAAAGTCAAGGAAGCAGGTGCGCTTTTAGTCGGTGGTCACTCTATAGAAGATAACGAACCGAAGTATGGACTTTCAGTGAGTGGTCTTGTATCACCTTCGAAAGTATGGTCAAATGTCGGTGCCAAAGTCGGTGATGTTCTTATCTTAACCAAACCAATAGGCACTGGTGTACTCACAACCGCCCTCAAAGAAAACATGTTGGAATCCGAGACAGTTAAACACATTACAGCTATAATGGCTGGATTAAATAAATCTGCTTATGAAGTGCTTGTGAATTATACGGTTCATGCATGCACTGATATCACAGGTTTTGGACTGCTTGGACATGCGCTTGAGATGGCTAAGGGAAGCGATGTGTCATTTGAGATTAATCATAAGAGTGTACCACTCATCAAGGAAGCCATTCCGCTTGCAGAGATGGGAATCATTCCTGCAGGGGCATATAAGAACCAATCCCATGTATCTAGACATCTAGATTTATCAGAAGCAGTGGAAGAAGTCTACTACGATCTTTTCTGTGATCCGCAGACATCAGGTGGTTTGCTCGTCTCTGTACCTGAGTCGGAGGCTGATGCGATTGTAAACGCTCTAGAAAAAAACAATACTTTCGCTTATGCGGTTATTGGAAAGGTAGTAACATTTAAATCGAAATATATTAAAGTAAACTAGTCATAAAGAAGGAAGAAGATGAATAATAATTTGCTTCGAAAAATACCTAAAATGGATAGCTTATTGAACGATTTGCCTGATCATTATAAATTTAGGTTCGATAACATCCATCTGAAGAAAACAATAGAAAAAATCTTGAATCAGTTCAGGATTCAGATTCAATCCGGGCAAATTGAAACTTTTGAGAATTCTGACATCATGAGTCAAATTCGAATTGAGCTCGACAAGATGATAGATTCAACCTTTAAACGTGTCATCAATGGAACAGGAATCGTTTTACACACCAATTTGGGTAGAGCGGTGATCTCTGAAGCAATTATTGAGGAGATTGCCCCCCTCATGACACATTACAATACTCTGGAATATGATGTTGAGACGGGAAGAAGAGGTATTCGTTATCAGCATATTGAAGAGAAACTTTGTGCCATCACAGGTGCTGAGGCAGCTTTGATTGTCAACAACAACGCTGCAGCAGTGATGCTGATTCTCAACACGCTCGCCCAGAACAAGGACGTCATTGTATCTCGAGGGGAACTGGTTGAAATCGGGGGATCATTTAGAGTTCCGGATGTGATGAAGGCAAGCAATTCAAAACTGGTTGAAGTGGGCACCACCAATAAGACTCATTTGAAAGATTATGCAAGTTCGATTCATGAAAATACTGGTATGCTAATGAAAGTCCATACAAGTAATTATAAAATTCTCGGTTTCACATCCTCTGTTGAAGCATCGGAACTCGTTGAGCTGGCACATCAAAAAGATATTCCATTATATGAGGATCTTGGAAGTGGACTGATTGTAGATCTTTCACCTTATGGAATTGCTGATGAACCATTGGTTCAGGATTCAATCAAAAACGGAATCGATATTCTTTCTTTTTCAGGGGATAAACTCTTTGGTGGTGCACAAGCCGGATTCATAATTGGTAAAAAGAGATATATAGACCAGATTAAAAAAAATCAGTTGTTGAGGGCCTTTAGAATCGACAAATTTTCTTTGGCCGTTATCGATCGAACACTTAACGATTATTTTAGTCCCTCTTATGCTGCAATGCACATCCCAACACTAAGAATGCTTGTACTTTCAAAGCAAGATATTGAAGACAAGGTATCCAAATTCATAACGACTTATAAAAAGCGTCTTTCACTCAGTAATATAAGTGTAACTGGAGTAGAGACCTTTGCAGAAGTGGGCGGGGGTGCTCTACCACTCGAAAAATTGTCATCGTATGGAATCAGAATTGTGCATGAGTATTCGCACAATACAATCCAAAGCAATCTAAGGAAATTTACGGTTCCAATTATCTCTGTAATCATAAATGACCAATTGATTTTGGATTTCCGGACTATTTCAGAAAGTGAATTTGATGATTTGGTCAGTGGTATTGAATTTGCCGTATCAGGAGGTTCTAATGCGTGATACTTTAGTTGTGGGTACTGCTGGACATATCGATCATGGTAAAACAACTTTGATCAAAGACTTGACTGGAATCGACGCCGATCGCTTGGCGGATGAAAAAAGAAGAGGAATAACCATTGAACTTGGTTTTGCCTATATGAGATTGAATGAACATCAGCTCATAAGCTTCGTAGACGTCCCAGGTCACGAGAGGTTTGTAAAGAGTATGCTCGCAGGTGCGATGGGGATGGACGTCGTCATGCTCGTTGTAGCGGCAGATGAAGGCTTTAAACCACAAACCTATGAGCATTTGAATATTTTATCCCATTTGAACATCAAAAAAGGCATTGTTGTGCTGACAAAATGTGACTTGGTCACTAGAGAAGACATTGAGTTTAGAAAAGCGGAAATCAATGAGATCGTACAGAATACTTTTATGGAACATTCTCCAATTGTGGAATATTCCATAAAAGATGTGAATTGCAAGAATACTCTAATCGATGTTCTTAAGACTTATATGAGTGACATCGACAAAGAAGTGACTCATTCTTCTTCGCGTCTTTCAATAGATCGTGTATTTTCAGTGAAAGGCTATGGCACAGTTGTTACAGGGACTTTGATTGAAGGTAAAATAAGAGTGGGTGAGGTCATCAAGCATTATCCATCTTTTAGAAGTATTCGTGTCAAAGGTATTCAAGTGCACAGTGAAAACGTGGAAGAGGCGA
The DNA here is from genome assembly GCA_033549245.1 of Bacillota bacterium. Classification (GTDB taxonomy): domain Bacteria; phylum Bacillota; class Clostridia; order Peptostreptococcales; family Acidaminobacteraceae; genus Fusibacter_D. The sequence continues at coordinate 6,769 of JAWSUW010000003.1, forward strand.
CTTTCGGTCAAAGGGTAGCACTCAATCTCGCAGTCGACAAGGATACGCTTGAGCGCGGAGATGTGCTTTCTTCATCCGATCAGATTCCCGAGACTCAAATTATTGATGTTCGATTGAAAACCGATCAAGGAATTGAATCTCCGATTAAACATTGGCAACGGTTGAGATTGTATCACGGGACCCGAGAAATTCTATGTAGGATTGCCCTCAAAGATCAGCAATCCATTGAAGGGGATACAGAACTCGTAGTTCAGCTTCGACTTGAATCGCCATTGTATTGTAAAATCAATGATCCGATCATCGTTAGAAATTTTTCGCCTGTCATAACACTTGGAGGAGGAAGAATTGTAAACACGCTTGCAAAAAAACACATGTTATCCGTCTCTGATTCAAGTGTGGATGATGAAGTGCTTAAAATTCTTGAAAATACTCAACAACCCTTTGAATTAAAAGATGAAATATATCATAGTTTGCCATTTACAATTGATCAATGCATGAAGGCTTTCAATCAGCTCACTCAAAATGACGAACTTGTGAAAATGTCAGATAATACCTACGCGTCATCAAAATGGTGGGTGATGGTCGAAAATCGATTTATGACCATTTTAATAGAGTTTCATAAGGAGAATGCTCTAAGAGTAGGGATGGACCGTGAGACACTTCGTTCGAGATTGAACCACGACCTTAAGCAATTTAACATTTCAAAAAGTGATTATGCTGCGATTCTATCGAAACTTTCAAGTGAGAATAAAATTGAAGTTTCAGGACAATTAATAAAAAATCCCAAACATGAAGTCAAATATAGCATTCGTGAAAAGAGCATAATGGACCGTCAGCTGGAACAGGTGAACAAAAATGAATTAAAACCAACGGCCATCAGTGAACTCATCATTCAAAGTGATCCTAAAAAACTCCAGGAAGAATTATTATATCATTTGATTAATCGTGAAATTCTTGTTAAAATTAATGAAGAAGCCGTTTTATCGGAAAAAGCATATTCCATGTGCAAAAAGAGCTTATTGGATCATTTTGAGAAGCATGAATTTCTCACAGTTGCTGAATTTAGGGATTTACTCGATATCTCAAGAAAAGCAAGTGTGGAACTGCTTGAACATTTTGATAGTGTGAATGTAACCAAGCGTATTGATAATACACGTATATTAATAAAATAATGATTGGAGTGAAACTATGTCTGAGAAAATTTTAGTTGTCGATGACGAACCGATTTTGCTTAAAGGGTTAAGATTCAGTTTGGAACAAGAAGGGTATGAAGTTGAAACAGCGGTAGATGGTAAAGAAGCTTACGACAAAATTTTACAAAATACTTATGACGCTGTTATTTTGGATTTGATGTTACCTGGAATGGATGGTCTCGAAGTATGTAAAAAAGTCAGGGAAAAATCAATGGTACCTATTTTAATGCTGACTGCAAAGGACGATGATTCGAGTAAAGTTTTAGGTCTTGAATATGGAGCGGACGATTACATCACAAAGCCTTTCAATATGCTGGAGCTCAAAGCAAGAATCAAAGCAATCCTCAGACGTGTTCAGGTCAGCGATCAACAGACTGCTTCGAATCTGATCAATCTTGGTGATTTCAATATCAACACTTTAGGAAGAAAAGTCACAATCAACGGTCAACAAGTCAACTTGACCGCAAAAGAGTTTGATTTGCTACTTCTTCTGATTATGAATGAAGAAAGAGTATATTCAAGAGAAGAACTTCTTGAGACGATTTGGGGTTATGAATATTTTGGTGACGTAAGAACAGTGGATGTTCACATCAGAAGATTGAGAGAAAAAATTGAAAGCAATTCCTCTCAACCGGATTATATTTTAACTAAATGGGGAGTTGGGTACTATTTTAAAAACAAAAAGAAAAGAGTTCTTTAAAAGTATTAGGTGGAAACTTGTTTCCACCTATTTAATATTGATAACCTTTGTTATGATTCTTACAATCATATTTGTTGAAGATTACCTCACAAAGAGTAATATTGATGAGGCTGAGAACAATCTTCTCTCTCAAAACACTCAAGTAGCCAATCAAATTGCTCCTTTTATTGGCAATGTAGAAAATGAATACACTTATCGATACGTGGAAGATATCATTAAGCAAAATAGTTTTGAATACAATTCCAGAATCATCATACTTGATTCAGAAAAAAAAGTGTTACTGGATTCATACGATTTGTTGAATGGCCAAAAGGTCCTTACTGAAGAAATTGACGATGCTCAATTGGGTTTTGACAGTGCCAATATATATGTTCACGATTCAAAATATGTATTTTATGCGGCGGTTCCAATTATTGAACATAATGAGATTGTTGGAACTTCATTTATCACATCCTCAGCTGACTATATTTTTGAAGACGTTGGAGAAATTGTTGATAAATTACTTTTGATTTTCACAGCGGCGGTGGCAGTTTCAATTTTCATCAGTATTTTGTTCGCCAAAATCATATCAAAACCTATTGAGAAGCTGACAGATTCGGTGCAACATATCACACTTGGAAAATATGATACCAAGGTTGATATTTCAAGTAAGGATGAAATAGGTGAACTTGGTGATGCGTTCAATATGATGACCACCAAATTATCTCAAGTGGATGAACGAAGGAAAAAATTTGTTTCAAACGTCTCTCATGAGTTGAGAACGCCTATGACATCCATGAAGATTGTATCCGATACATTGCTCTCATCGCCATCATGGGATGAGGCTGTTTATCGTGAATTTATGCAGGACATCAACACTGAAATTGATCGACTGAACAAGATCATTGACAGTCTTCTCTATTTGGTTCGGGTCGAAAAAGACGATTTAGATCTCAATTACAATATGACTTACGTCAATTATTTATTGGAATGGGTCATTAAAACCATCAAACCGATTGCCGAAACAAAAAATATTGCAGTTTCAATGATTGCAAGCAGTAAAATCCAGATTCAGCTTGATCAAGAAAAAATACAACAATGTTTGTTGAATATCATTGGAAATGCAGTTAAGTACACACCTGAAAATGGAAAGGTATGGATTGAGTTGATTGAGCAAAAAGAACAAATTCTGATCAATATCAACGATAATGGGATCGGTATACCAGAAAGAGATCTACCTTTCATTTTCGATCGTTTTTATCGAGTGGATGAAGCCAGGGCACGTAAAACTGGAGGGACAGGACTTGGTCTTGCGATTTCGCAACAAATAGTACTGTTGCACCAAGGTAGGATTGAAGTTTCCAGTACCGTAGGAGAAGGTACTACAGTATCCATAAGATTGCCAAGAAAGTAGGGAATATCATGAAAATTCCAATTAAAATTTTTATATTTCTCGCAATCGTCATGATATTGATTGTATCAATTTTCAATTTGAATAAGCCCTATTTAGTCTTATCGGATGACACGTTTATCTCTCCAACACAGGGATCAATTAAAATTACCAGTAGACTTTACTATGTGTATGACAAAGCGTTGAGATATGAAACCATTCAAATTAAAGTTGTTGACGGGAAATATGAACAAGCGATTATCGAAGCACTAAAAGCGGGCTCTGACAATGACAGCTTTAAATCACTATTTGATCAAGATGTTGAAGTCATTTCAGTTGAAAACGTCAACAATACTTGTTATATCAATTTTTCATCCAGCATCACAGAAACTGAAATCTGGAAAGATGAATCCATACAATTGTATATCTGGTCAATGGTCAATAGTCTTACAGAACTCAAAAGAGTGTTGAGGGTTCAGATTATGCTTGAAGGAAATCCGATAACCAATCCAATATTAGGTCAAAGTCTTTCAAAACCTTTGACCCGTGATGAAACTCTAATTTATACAAAAGACAGAACTGCTTCTGATGCAGCGATAGATTTTATTGATTATATGAATTCCGGTCGATATGACTTGTCATACTCATTACTTTCTGAAAATACAAAAGTGAATATGGATTATTCAGGATTTATAAAATATGCCAATGAATTCATGGAAGAGACAAAGGGGTTTTCAAGAACAACTTATTTTACAAAATCCATGGCTGATGAATGGTTTGTGTTTGTTAAGTTCGTTAAAGATTATGAAGGTGATGGTTTTCAGATTCAACTTTACGACAAATGGCGTGTCATCATGGAAGAAGGCTCATACAGAGTGGAACTTGAACATTAGTCTGACAAAAATAATTTATCCAATTGTAATCTGTTTGTTATGGTTATCAGTACTATTGAAGCTTATAATTAAACTAGGACATCTAGAAGATTGGAGTTAATTATGATTAAAGAAATGATAAGAAAGACGGGAATGGTGATTGTACTCGCTAGTCTTATGATTACACCTACATTCGCTGATACGCTTAACTATAATGATTTGAGTCCCAATCATTGGGCTTATTCAACCATTGAAACACTAGTTGAAGGTGAAATATTTATAAATTCAGATGTATTTGGACTTGGAAACGCGGTTACTAAATCCGATTTTGTAGATTGGCTCGTGACGATTGATGAAAAAGTTCCAAATAATTTTGTAGGAAATATTCCGACGGAAGTCGTCCCTTCAAAAGAACTGACTCGTTTGGAAGCACTTAAACTTATGATCACTCTAATGGATTTTGGAGCTTTAGCCGATCAAATGAAACTGGTGGATGTACCATTTACAGATGTTACAGAAGACAAAGGTTATATAAAAATGGCTCTCGATTTTGGCCTCATATCAGAAAACACGAATAAATTGTTCAGACCGAATGATTTACTAAAAAAAGAAGAGGCTGCTGTACTGATCAAGAGTCTATATATCAAACAAAGTGATGCATTCGATCATCTGTTGAGCTATTATGCCATCAACTCTTACAGTCAAGCAGAATATTCCAGTGAACTTACCGAAATCGCACACGGTTGGAGCAGACTTGAACTATCCTCTGACAAAACAGGTGTTATATTAAATACGACTTCAGCCAACAACAATGAATATCGAATTCCAAGTGGTTATAGGGATGCGCTCGATGCCACTGAACACGAGGATCTTTCAAGATATCTGATGGTTTTTGTAAAAGACGAGAACATTTATGATGCTGATTTGAAGAAAAGTATTCCGTTATCCGAATACATTTTGATGAATGATTCTTTACAAAAAGAGACTATAGCTAAGATAATGAATGTTCTAGGTGAACAAACATATTTTTCTGGAGTCTTGGTTGATTTTGAAAATTTAAGAGGCGAATCCTCAGCACTTGATTTCAATAATTTCCTTGATCAATTAAAAGTAGCGTTGAACCCTGGTGAGTATAAAATTGCAACTGCGGTTCATCCTGCCAGGTCAAATGGTCAACTTTACTATGATGGATATGATTTCAAACATATTGGCCAGGTATCAGATTTAGTTGTTTTAATGGCTCATGACTATTATGCAAAAAGACTCACTGAAGCAGAAATGAATTCAGGACTTACTATAACACCCCTTACACCGGTCAATGAAGTATATTACGCTATTGAGGCAATTCTAGATCCTGAAACTGGTGTGAATCAATCAGAAAAAGTATTGCTTCAACTTTCTATGGATTCCGCTCAGTGGAAAGTCGTAGATGGCAAAATAATCAATTCCACACCATACCATCCTTCATATTCAGCTCTATTGACTAGAATTGAAGAAGGTGCCATCACAGAATACTCAAGTAGATATCACAGTCCAAGCATCATTTTCAGAAATGAAAGCGACAATACACGTAATATTGTGTGGTATGAGAATCAACGAAGTATTCAAGCAAAAATTGATTTGGCCAAATATTTTGAACTAGGAGGCATTTCCGTATGGCGCATGGGGACAATACCCTCATACGAAGGAACATCTCTTGATATATGGCATCAAATCAAACTTAATTACTAATAAAAATCCCGCTATCACAATTTAGGATAGCGGGATTTCTTTATAATTATTGGCGGGGACACGTGGGAATCGAACCCACCCAGGAAGCTCTTAACCCCCCGTGCTGATTTTGAAGATCAGAAGGCACACCAGAACCCATCTGCCCCCATGGACTCAATACCTATTTTAACAGATTTAGTCTTATTTTCATATAATTTTAATTGTTTTTTAACACATAAAATTTATACTGTAAAAAAGGGTAGGAGGTAAACATGATATTAACTACAACCCCCTCAGT
>JAWSUW010000003.1:12920-35069 GCA_033549245.1 Bacillota bacterium
ATAAAGGTATTGTATTTGGCGAAGTGGTAAATGGAGTCGATTTTGTTAAAGATTTTGCTGCAGGTTTGACTAATTTTTTCGGTGGAAGATCAGGATCCTATGAAGGTGAATTGATTGGAGCGCGAGAAGAAGCTTTGAAGGAACTTGAGAAACGTGCACGGGCACTTGGTGCGGACGCAGTTGTTGGAATTGACATCGATTATGAAGTGCTTGGTCAGGGCAACAATATGCTCATGGTTACAGCATCTGGAACGGCTGTTATACTTGAATAACGAAAAAGTAGGCTATATGCCTACTTTTTTTTGATGGTTAGTTTGTTTTCTTCACCTTTAATCAAACGTTTGATGTTGTCTTTGTGTTTAAAAATAACAAAGATTGCAAGGAAAATAGAAAAATATAAAAGCGGCTCATTACTATATAATAGTGCAGTGAGTATTGGTAAAAGAATTGCACTTGATATAGATGCAAGAGACATGATTCTCGTAGCGAAAATAATGATGAACTGAATTGTCAACAGTATGACTAGAATTAGCGGCATCAAGACAACCAAAACGCCTGCAGATGTTGCGATACCTTTGCCACCTTTGAACTTAAGCCAAACTGAGTAACAGTGGCCAAGGATAGAAAAACCTCCGCCAATAATTCCTCCCAACGTTGAGAAGAGTATAAGTCCAATGGCTGTAGGAACAATGCCTTTTAGAAAATCTCCAAGGAAAGCAACAACTCCGATCTTCAGTCCTAATGTCCTTACTACATTAGTAGTACCAGTGTTACCACTTCCGTGTTGTCTGATGTCTATTCTCCCCATCCATTTGGGAACGAGATAAGAAAAGGGGATGCTGCCAATCATATAGCCAATGGCCATCATTAAAATCAATTCAGTAAAGTTCATTTTTGCCTCCGTATTTTTTATGCGCATAATCATTTTAGCATAAAAAGAATTCAGTTAAAATATATATACTTAAGTGTTATAATAATATTATTAAAATTCAATAATTGGAGGTAATCATGCGCGATTCGTTCTCAAAAGACTCATTTGGTGAATTTACACTCAAAGGCTACAAATGGTATAGCGAATCTATTCCTAAAGCGATAATTGTAATATCACATGGTATGGCTGAAACCATTGAAAGATATGACGAATTTGCGAATGTTTTACTGCAAAATGATATCTTTGTCTATGGTCATTCACATAGGGGACATGGACTTACCGCAGGAAATCTAGCGAATTTGGGGATCATTGGTGACAATGGTTGGATGAAGATGAAAGAAGATTTAAGGAGAATCCTTGAACTTGCCAAAAAGGATTACCCGGATGTGCCGGTTGTTTTGTTGGGGCACAGTATGGGGTCGTTTTTAGCAAGAGATTTTTTGCTTGATTACAGTTATCAGATTGATGCTGTGATACTTTCCGGTACAGCGTTTCAACCAAAAATTGTTCTTTCTGTAGGCAAGTTGATTGCTGGAATTGAGTCCAAAATTCTCGGTGGAAGACATCGTTCGAAATTGATAGATAAAATGTCATTTGGCAGTTACAACAAAAAAATTGTAAATCCAAAAACACCATTTGATTGGTTGTCCCGTGATGAAGATCGAGTCAAGGCTTATATGGATGATCCATATTGTGGAAACGTACACACAAGCGGTTTTTATTACGAACTATTTGAGAACCTGACAAGGATTTTCTATTATCCAGAGCTATCAAACGAAAAATCAATGCTTCCGATGCTTTTGATGTCTGGAGCTATGGATCCGGTGGGTGATTATGGTAAAGGCGTGGTCAAGTCTGAAAAAATCTACAAGCAAAATGGATTCAAGACGACCATGAAACTATACCCAGAGGGTCGTCATGAGATGCTAAACGAAACCAATCGTTCAGAAGTATATCAGGATATAATCAAGTGGGTATTATCTGTAATCTGAGTCAATTGATGTTTTCAATTATTTTTTCAATATAGGACTCGATTTCATCAGTGATTGCATCTGTACTCAGCAGGCCATCATAGCCTCCTTGAGATGAGCTCGAATTTCCTCCGCCTTTACAACCCAGTGGTGCAAAATAAGATTTGAATAAGCCATTCATATCGATGTCATTTGGGATGTTTTGTGATTTACTAAGAACTATATGTGTTTTGTTGGCATCTGAAGATGTTCCAATTACAATGAAATTGGGATTTGAACAAATTTTGCTGCATTTTTTACGTAAGTTGTTCATTCCTGTGTATTCTTCAGATAATTTTACAACTTTTATGCCCTCAAAATCCTCAAAATTAGAAAGAATTGCATTTACGGATTGATCAAGAAGTTCTTCTTCCAAAAGAAGGATTTCTTTTTTTAATGTTTTGACTTGATCCAAGTTATTTTTTGCAAAATCTATGACTTCATGATCTTGAACAGAGTAAATTTGCATCAGCTCAGATATAATTTGGTTTTGCTTCTTAAAGACATCAAGTGCATATAGGCCACAAACGAATTCAATTCTGACTCCAGTTTTATAGTTTTCAGTCTTTTTGATTTTGATAATTCCTATTTCTGCTGTTGTTTTGGTGTGAGTTCCTCCACATGGTGAAAAATCAAAATCCTTAATTTCAATGACTCTTATGTCCTTAGTAACTTTAGGCTGTTTGCGAAGTGGCAATCTACCCAGTTCATCCTCAGTGGGATAATGAGCCAAGACTTCGATGTTGCTCCATATGGTATCATTTGCCATGATTTCTAGTGTAGAGATGTCATCGGTCGTCAATTTTTTATCGAGATCGATGGTCACATAATCGTCACCAATGTGAAATCCAACAGTTGCAGCGTCAAATAGTTTTTCTGCACATGATGATAACAAATGTTGGCCGGTATGCTGCTGCATCAATGCGAGTCTTCTTTTACCGTCTATTTTACATTCCACGGTTTGACCAATATGATTTGAGTCAACCGAATCAGCAGTGATATGAATTGTTTTACCGTCTTCAGTCAATGTGTCTATAATCACATATCCATTGATTGAACCTCGATCTCCGGGTTGACCACCCCCTTCGGGATAAAAATAAGTTTCATTAAGGATGATTCCGTTATTGTTCTTTAGATTCCTTACTTCAAGGATTACAGCGTTGAATTCATTGATATATTGATTGTCTAGATATTTCATATATGTCTTACCTCCATTAATATCTTTATCGTACTCTTATATTAGTATATAATATTAAGCAGTAGGATTAAAGGAGAAGAATATGAACGCACATGATTTTGAGGAACTCTATACGGAATTTGTGGAATTTGCAATTTCTGATTGTTATAAGCCTGATCTGGAAAACGCAAAAAGATTTTTCGTTAATGAAAAGGATGAAAGTGACATAACTGGATTCACTGAATGGTTTATTTTTAATTATCCATTGGATTCAACAGGTACTACCATTATAGATGAATATTATAAAACTAACCCATCTGATGATGTTAAATTAGCTAATGATTCATTTAGAAGTATTTTTGAAATCTCGACAGAACGAGACAAGTTTTTTTTAACCGATTTAATCACTGGTGACCATTATGAGCTTAGTGAGTCAATTCAACATACTGAGGGACTATATAGTCTCAGATTGATCTTTCATGATCATCTCTATACAGTTGTTGGAGATATTTATGAATTTGATCTACTCTATAAGGATTCATTAAAGAAGTATATTCTAGAACAATATAACCAATTGACCAATATAGGAAATCCGATTGATTTGAAAACATTCATTCAAGAACAAAACCATTTGATCTATAAGTTGTTAAATATAACAGATGGTGTTTATGAAGAGAACATTACAGATGAATCACTGCTGCTTTATCAAAATACGTATGCCTATAAAATGAGCAGTGATGCTTTGGTCGATTTATTGCTCAATTTTGAAGTTCCTGTTTATCCTGATGAAGAGGACCTTGGAATTTACAGAGTTATGCTGGAAGATGAAATATTAGCGGAAATAGAAATTTTCGATCAAAAACTAAACGTATTATGCAATAATGAAAGTCATTCGAGACAAATAGCTGATATGTTTAAGCCGTTGTTGAGTGATGACCTTATATTTGTAGGCTCTAAAACGTATACGCTTGAAGAATTGCTTGAAGAATAGTTTGACAAGAGTATCTGTTTGATAGTAGAATGAAACTGTGCATAAATAAGTGCACAGTAGCATCAAAACTTGAAAGGAGTAGTTGAATAAACTATGGAAGCTGGCCCCTCGGAGGTTCCCGAACAGGAATACACTCCAATTAAAAAGCTCGAAATGACGGATGTGCTGGAAGATATCAAAAGTCTTCTTGAAAAACATGACAATCCCGCTGTAGAGCTTCAAAAGTATCTAATTAACGTTGAATCTAAAATTATTGATGAAAACAAACAAAAACTGGATGAAGTGAATCAAGATCAGATAAGGCTCTTGATTGAAAAACATCCTTACTTCAAAAATCCATCCACGTACCATATCAGATTGATTACGATTATGAAGTACTTAAAGAAAAAAGGAATCGATATTACACTCAATGACTTTGATCTATTGGTTGATGAAATCATCTTATCCATTGAGGGTGTCGAAAAAATAAGTTATGGAAAGTACAGTAGGAGAAGATTTTAGTGCTATGCACTAAAATCTTTTTGCATAGGAGGTTCTCTTGAATCCGAAATTTGATGATTACATGAAGCTCAAAAAACAATATGATACAGAATATCAAATTGTAGAAAGCAGTAAAATGATCACTGGAACAGTGTACACACCGAAAATACTTGCCAATCAAATGGTCTTTTTGGCGATTAAGAACCACTTGAAAATGAATCATCCACATTTGGAGTCATCCTTCATGGATCATTTTAATGTTTACTTTTCCGGTGGAGAAATGAATGTATCTTCAAATGTTGCCAAAACATTCATAGAAGTAATTGCACCATTGAAGCTCATTGATCTGTCATGCGGTACAGGCTTACTTCTTCTTGCATACATTGAATACATAATTGAACTGATCGCCATGACTGAGGAAAATTCTTATGATTGTCTAAGTAAAATATTGAAAGACAGATTATATGCGATAGACATCAATCCAATGGCAATAGGTGTGTTCAAGGAATTGATCCATGAACTCATCAATGCTACCGGTATTAATGTTGAATATGATAATGCTTATGTGGGAAATAGTCTTATTGATGAGTTTCCTATAGAGCTCTGCAGTTTTGATCTGATTCTTGGGAATCCGCCCTATATCGGAGAAAAAGGTCATTTGGAGTGGTTTTCTCCAATAAAAAAGACAGAATTTGGACGCAGGTATTATGAAGGTAAAATGGACTATTTTTATTTTTTCATATATAAAGGATACGAATATTTGAAAAATGATGGAACATTATGTTATCTGACATCAAATTATTTTTTTACTGCTGATGGAGCCAATCGCTTAAGAAATTTCATGAGAAATGAATTTCATATATCAAGTGTGATTGATTATGGAAATGAAAAAGTTTTTGAAACTAAGAAACTTCATGCAGCACTTTATACCATGCAAAAAAAAGAAACCAATACCTCAATACTTTTTAATATGAGTATGGAGCCAATCAGAGAAATGAAATATGATTCAATTTTTGATGACAACATGACCATTCATTTTGTGGAAGAACCTATTATAGCAGATATTATTGAAAAAATGAAGACAGGTTCGGAATTTAGGTTGATTGATCGTTACAATGTAAATCAAGGCATTGTGACAGGAGCGGACAGGGGCGCTGACGGTGGAATATTTGTTTATACTAGTGACGAAGTAAAACAACTTCCTGATTCATTTCATGAGCATTTGAAACCGTTTTTTAAGAATCGGTCCATTAAGCATTATTTCCATGAGAATTCCACACCATATCACGTAGCCTATCTGGATATGGAACATGTCTCCAATGAGATTCTTCAGACACTCGAACCTTTCAAAGAAAAGCTGTCGCGTAGGAGAGAAGTCATAAGAGAAGTCAGAAAATGGCACATGTTGACTTGGCCTAGAAAACCCATAATTTTTGAATCTGAAAAAATTGTCGTTCCACAAAGAGCAAAATCCAATTATTTTGCATATTCAGCAACTTCATTTTATGCCTCAGCAGATATTTATTATATCAGCAATAAAAGCAATATGAATTTATCTCTGAAAGCATTAACTTTGGTCCTTAATTCGAAGGCTTATTATTTGTGGCTGAAATTCAATGGTAAAAAGAAAGGGAGTCTCATTGAACTCTATGCTACACCTCTTAAAAATATGCCGATTCCAAGTTTTTCACCTGGGCAGTATTTATTGCTGGAAGAGCTCTCTTTAGAATTGTTTGGTACAGTCAGACCATCAGATGATCGTATTGACCAGATTAAGAAAAAAGCTGATGAGTGTGTCATGGATGCATTCAAACTCAGCGAATCAGAAAAAATATACATTCAAAGTATTGATTAATTCCTCTTATTACCATAATATGGTAATATATGGGAGGAGTTATGAAAAGAACTCTAGTTATTGTAGCACTGTTCATCTGGATATTTTCTTTCGTTTTAAGTGAACACAATTACATTGAGATGGTGGAAAGCCAGCGGTTGGATTTGCCGTCAAATATTAAGGCAGATATGCAATTGCATAGCTTTGAAGGCCGTGTCACCAGTTTTGACATTGAAAAAAATTCCATGATTTTTGAAACTTATAGTCCATTGTCCGACAAAAAAATTCGATATAAACTCTTGTTTAAGAATTTACCAGGATTGGCAGAAGAAATAAGCAACCAAAATTATCATTTCAATATAGAACTGGATCTCAATCAAAACATTTTTAGATCTCCGAAAAATCCCTATGGCTTCGACTACGATTATTACCTTTTTTCACAGGGGATTCACGGTCAGTTTTACGTTAAAGGTTTTGAAGTGATAAAGACTCAAACAACTTGTATGCATTGCTCAAGGATATCTCTAAGAGAAATGGTCTCTAAAAATCTCGATTTGCGCTATTCGCCTCAAGTTGGCTCATTTCTTAAAGCAATATTGCTTGGAGATCGATCGGATTTAATCAATTATGACGATTATAAGGATATGGGACTCGCACATATATTTGCTATTTCAGGTCTGCATTTTGGATTAATCTACAAGTTGCTTCAAAAGGTGATAAAATTTCCAAGTCGTACGATTAAGTCCATTATCATTATGATTGTTTTATTGGCATTTTCAGCTTGGATTGGTCCCAGCTATTCTTCATATCGTGCATTTGCGTTGATTGCATACATAGAAATCTCACGATTGTTACACAGGAACCCCGATGTGATGACAGGTATAGCATTTTCATCTCTTGTAATTTTGATGATCAGACCAGCGGCAATTCTATCGCAATCGTTTCAATTGTCATTTTATGCTTATTTTTGTGTTGCTGTCATCTATAGAACATTTTTTGGAAATCAATCTACTTCAGGAATATCGAAATTATTTCAGTCCATTAAATTTTCTATAGTTTTGCAATTTCTACTTATGCCTGCGACATTATTTTATTTTCACCAGATCAACATCTACGGATTCATAGCGAACTCTATTATAGTACCCTTGATCGGATTGATATTGCCTGTTGCACTATTGGATCTTATATCGACTATAATGAGATTTGAGCTGGCAAATAGATTATTGTCATTCATCCTGTCACTTCTGATCGATTGGATGGAAAATATCATTGAACATCTACCAAGCGAACTATATAATCCTTCATGGTTCAGACCCGGTGATTTTGGTCTGCTGATTATTAGTTTTGCATTATTTGTCGGGTTCAAAAGTTTTTACCTAAAGAAAGCAACAAAGACCAAGACGTTTTATTTGGGAATGACGGTGATTGTCACATTGGGTCTTATAAACGTTTTCCCTGATAATAAACTTGAAATTCAATTCGTGGATGTCGGTCATGGTGATTTTTCAGTTCTGAAGTACAACCAGAGTGTGATCCTTATTGATTCAGGGGAAGGGTACATGGATTGTGCGGATTATCTCAAAGATCAAGGAATCATAACTGTTGACGCTGTCATTATATCTCATGCTCATCAAGACCATATAGGAGGACTTGAGAAATTAAGAAAATACTATGACATTAAAAATTTATATGTGAATCAAGAAACTTTTGATGTAATTAAATCGAATAGTAAACTGTCTGACCTTAATTTGATACTTATTGAACAGAGGAACGAAATATTATGGAATCAAGTGTTTCTTGATATAAAGCCGGTTGAGTCGACAAGTGACACCAATGACAATGCTTTGGTTGTGAAACTTGAGCATTTCGATCGAACAGGATATTTTTTAGGGGATATCAGTGAAAGTGTGATCGATACCTTGTCATTTGATGATAAAATTGATTTTGTAAAGGTACCGCACCATGGCTCAGGGACTTCCATAAGCGAATCTTTATATTCTGAGCATCTCATTTCATATGCAATTATTTCTCATAGTATGAAATACAGTATGCCAAATGCAGATGTGGTTGGCTTGATGCGTTCAAATGGGGTCAATGTATTTTCGACTTATAAAAATGGAACAGTTGAGTTGATCATCAATGGTGATACTTTGATTCTCAGCACTTACCTTAATGACAACGGTTGACGATTTATGTATAATAGAATGGCTGAATATAATTGCAGGGGGCGTACCAATGGATTTTTTAACCTATTTCAAACAGATCAGTTCAGGTTCTCTCAGCCAATTGGCTGTATTCACCGGACCTGAGGTGTACAACATAGAACATACCATCAAATATATAGAAGAAAATTATTTGAACTCGAATTATAAAGATTTCAATTTCACCAGTATCGATATTTGCTCTGATGTGGACACCATAATTAGTGCAGCATCGACATTGCCTTTTTTCGATGATCGCAGAATTGTAGTATTCAACAAGACAGGACTTTTGAAGCAAATCAAGGAAGACCAGGAAACAAAGCTGATGAATTTTCTCAAAGACTTGCCGGAACACTTGGTTTTGATTTTCAACGAGCAAGATACGGATATGAGAAAAAAACTCGGGAAATGGCTCAAGAAAGAATCGGATTGGGTAGTCTTTGATAAATTGAATCATTCAGAGTTTATCAAATGGACTGGTAAAAAGTTTGTAGGATATGGAAAAAAGGTAGATAAGCACATTTTAAACTATTTTGTAGATCGAATCGATTATCTTGATACGGCTTCGGATAAAAACTTATTTGATGTGGATAACACAATCAGGTCCATTTCAGGAACAGTAGGGGAGATTACAGAAGAAATCATCAATATGTATGTCACTGTCCCGATTGAACATAATATTTTTAAAATGATGGACGCCATCAGTATGAAAGATATGTCAAATGCGATACAAGTTTTGAACCAATTTATTTCCAGTGGTGAGCCGGAAATTAAGATTTTTTCTATGATCTCTCAGCAGTTCAGAAACATTTTCAAACTGAAATTGCTTTTGGCATCGGGATATACCAGCAGTACAGCGGCAACAAAGCTTGAAATCCATCCTTTTGTGGCAAAAAAAGCCAGTGCATTCGCAACAAAGTACTCAATGTCCCAACTGAACCGAATTATGGTGGTGCTTGAGGAAACCGATCTATTGCTTAAATCAACAGGACTCAAATCACAATGGATGATTGAAAAGGCATTATTTGAAATCGCTCATTTGAAGTAACTCAAAAAAAGACGAAAGCGTACTACATGAGTACGCTTTTTAATATTTGATCAAATATTAAATTGACACGGTCTATTCGGGGAATTTCAAAATTGATGCAGAGTAAACGTTATTCAGCCGCAGCGTTTAATCTTTTTCTTAATCTTGAAATTTTTCTAGATGCAGCATTTTTATGGAATAATCCAGTTGCAGCATTTTGAGCCATTTTCTTTTCGAAGTATTTGAATTTTTCTTCAGCAACTTTAATATCGCCAGCTTCTAATGCTTCTAAAAATCTTTTCTCTGCAGTTTTCATAGCAGATTTCTTTGATTTGTTTAAAGCTGTCTTTTTGCTGATGACAAGAATTCTTTTCTTAGCTGATTTAATATTAGCCATTTGATTTCACCTCCCCGACGAATTTCAACAGACTTATTCTATCACGCCTTACGTTTATAATCAAGAGATTTTCATCTATATGGGGTTAAAATTTATTTATATATTTGTGATGGTGACTACAGTGTGGTATAATTGATGTTGCACTTAATATTCACACGAAGATTTAGGAGGAACACATGGCAAGTGAAAGGCAGAAATACATTCGAAATTTTTCGATTATAGCACATATAGATCACGGCAAGTCCACGCTGGCCGACAGATTGATTGAAAAGACCGGTTTGCTGACTCATAGAGAGATGAAAGAGCAAATTCTCGACAGCATGGACCTTGAGCGTGAACGTGGGATCACCATAAAATTACAGACTACAAGACTGGTTTATAAGGCGAATGACGGTCATGAATATGTGCTGAATCTCATTGATACTCCTGGCCATGTGGATTTCACATACGAAGTATCCAGATCTTTGGCTGCCTGTGAAGGAGCGGTTTTAGTCGTTGACGCCACTCAAGGTGTTGAGGCACAAACACTTGCAAATGTTCATTTGGCGGATGAACAAGGACTCGTAATAGTTCCAGTTCTCAACAAAATTGATTTGCCAAGTTCCAGACCTGCTGAAATCATAGCAGAAATTGAAGAAGTCATTGGAATCATCGCAGAAGATGCTCCACAGATTTCCGCAAAAGATGGTACTAATATAGAAGGCGTTCTCGAAAAAATCATAGCGGATGTTCCACATCCTGAAGGGGACGAAGATGCACCATTAAAAGCATTAATCTTTGACTCTTACTATGACAGTTATAAAGGTGCAGTCGCTTTTGTAAGAATCATGGAAGGTTCTGTTAAAAAAGGCGATAAAATCCTGATGATGGCATCAGACAAGAAATTTGAAGTCGTTGAAGTCGGCATATCGGTTCCAACACCACTTGCTGTTCCTGAACTCAGAGCAGGAGACGTTGGTTATATCACTGCAAGCATCAAAAATGTAAAGGACTGTCGTGTTGGTGATACGATTACTCATTCGGCAAAACCAACCGATCATGCTTTACCTGGATATAAAAAAGCGACATCAATGGTTTATTGTGGCATCTATCCAGCTGAAGGCGAAAGCTATGATGAGATTAGGGATGCACTTGAAAAACTTCAGTTGAATGATGCTGCGCTTTCGTTTGAACCTGAGACATCAGTCGCACTTGGATTTGGTTTCAGATGTGGTTTCCTCGGACTGTTGCATCTTGAGATCATACAACAGAGAATTGATCGTGAATTCGATCTGGATATCATTGCAACTGCCCCTAGTGTTATTTATAGAGTCACAAAAAATGACGGTGAAGTACTGATGATCCAGAATCCGTCCAATTTGCCTCCACTCACCGAAATTCAAATGATGGAGGAACCAATCGTCAAAGCCAATATCATTGTGCCAAACGAATATGTCGGTAATATAATGGATCTTTGTCAAAATCGAAGAGGTGATATGATTCATATGGATTATCTGGATCCTAAGAGAGTTGTTCTTCATTATGAATTGCCACTCAATGAGGTTATTTACGATTTCTTTGATGCATTAAAATCAAAAACACGTGGCTACGGATCGCTTGACTATGATTTTCTTGAATATCGTCAGTCCGATCTTGTGAAGCTTGATGTATTGCTTAATAAAGATCTTGTGGATGCGTTCTCGATGATTGTTCACAGAACGAAGGCAGAAAGTAGAGGACGTTTGATCTGTGAAAGACTTAAAGAAGTCATCCCGCGTCAAATGTTCGTAATTCCGATTCAGGCCGCTGTCGGCAGTAAAGTCATCGCGAGAGAGACCATAAGTGCCATGAGAAAAGATGTTCTCGCCAAGTGTTATGGTGGAGATATCTCAAGAAAGAAAAAGCTGCTTGAAAAACAGAAGGAAGGTAAGAAAAAAATGCGTCAACTCGGAAATGTTGAAGTTCCGCAGCAGGCTTTCTTATCTGTTTTGAAATTTGAAGAATAATTATAAACCGGACAATCGATCGTCATCAGAATCAAGTGACATCGATTGTCTTTTTTTGGAGGTTAGAAATGGAAAAAATAGGTCTTTATATCCATATACCGTTTTGTCATTCCAAATGTGCTTATTGTGACTTTTCATCTTATGCTATAGGAAATGCTCAAAATGAGAATGCAATAAAAAGGTATATCCATGCGTTGTCAAATGAAATGGATTTATATGAGGAAATACTTCGAAATGTTGAAATTGAAACACTCTTCATTGGTGGAGGTACGCCAACTTGTATTGATGGAAAATATATTCATGAATTGATCAATCATCTGAAAAAGATTTCAAATATCTCAGAAACCGCTGAGGTGACAATTGAATCCAACCCGGGTACAATTACAAATGAGAAATTGGACCATTACTTGTCAGCTGGAATCAATCGAATCAGTATGGGACTTCAAACTACTGACAACACCCTATTAAGTTCAATAGGAAGGATTCATGATTTCAATACATTTGTCACATCATTCAGAGCCATAAGAGAAGCTGGAATAAAAAATATCAACGTGGATATTATGTTTGGACTGCCAGGACAAACACTTGAAAATCTTCATCACACGCTGGATACACTTATTGAACTCTCACCGGAACACATCTCCGCATATGCGCTTAAACTTGAGGAGGGGACTCCTATGTATGAGGCTGAGAAAAAAGGTCTTATCCATATGCCTGATGAGGATCTTGAGCGGACTATGTATCACATAATTATAGAAGTTCTCAAAAAGAGCGGTTACAATCAATATGAAATTTCAAATTTCTCAAAAAAAGGATTCGAATCCAGACATAACCTTGTTTACTGGAAAAACAAACCTTATTTGGGATTGGGGCTTGCGGCACATTCTAAAATGGATCAAGTTCGGTTTTCAAATGAGACCATTATGTCCAGGTATCTTGAAAAAATTGAGAACGGGGAGAAACCGGCAATTGATCAAGTGGTCATTTCTGAACGTGAAGACCTTTTTGAAACCATCATACTTGGACTAAGGCTCAATGAAGGACTGAATATTCAAATGATCAATGAACGATACGGCATTGACTTTTACTCCGAGAATGAAGACACCATCAATAAACTAAGACATCAGGGGCTGGTTCAAATGACTGATGACAACCTCAAATTGACTTTAAAGGGAATCGATCTTTCCAATCAAGTGTTTTTGACATTTATGAATGATTAACATTTTGTGAACGGGCGTGAAAAAATCAAATTCAAGGTTGACAAAGGGGCTATATCGGAGTAATATATTTATAGAATTAGCACTCGATTGATATGAGTGCTAACAAAGTAGGTGATTATATGATTTCTGAACGTCAATTGAGAATACTGGAAGCAATCATCAGTGATTTTATCGATACAGCGCAACCAGTGGGCTCCAGAACAATCTCGAAAAAATACCCGCTGGGTGTAAGCTCTGCGACCATACGCAACGAGATGGCCGATCTAGAGGAACTTGGTTATTTGGAACAGCCTCACACATCTTCAGGAAGAGTACCATCGGATCTGGGGTATCGATTATATGTCGATTCACTGGTGAACATCCATTCCATAGGCATTGACGAAAAAGAAATTATTCAATCGATGCTTAGAAATAGAATCATCGAAGCAAGTGACTTGGCCAAACAGGCCGCTAAACTACTTTCAGAGTTTACTAACTTGGTGGCGATAGTGACCATCCCGAAGTTCAATAAATGCAAACTGGCGAATCTAAAACTAATCAAAGTTTCCGACACCAGAGTATTGTTGATCTTGGTGACTGATACAGGAATTGTCAAGAACATTCAATTGGCCATGTCGTATACAGACCAATTCATCCTTGACAAGGTATCCGACACCATGTTGAGCTTCTTGTCAGGTGAGACCATTGAGAATATCGATGTTCGTTCAATTTTAAAACTCAAAGACAAACTGCAAAATTTAGGTACTTTTGTAGATTACTTGATTCCAATTTTGAAAGACGCTTTAAAATCACTTAATGGTACGGAGCAATATGCCGAAGGCCTTTCTCACATCCTCTCCATTCAAGAATTTGCAGACTCGGAGAAAGCTAAGGTTATCTTTGATTTCCTTAGAGATGCACAAAACCTTGAGATTTTCCTTGATGAGGTATCCTCAGATCAGTTATCTATAAAAATAGGTTCTGAAATCGGGATTGATTCATTGGATGCCTGCAGTATCATTTCATCCACATATAAAGTGGACGGAAAAAGTGATGGTAAAATCATTGTATTGGGTCCGAAAAGAATGGATTATGGCAATGTTGTATCAATAGTCAACTATATCAGCAACACATTATCCGACGTCTTTTCTGGCATTAATCTATAGAAGGAAGGTGTTTCAGAATTGCCTAAGAAAAAAGAAAGTAAAAAGAAAAACGAGGACGAAATATTGAAAAAAAAGAATACAAAAGCAGAAGAGGAAGTATTGGAAACAATAGAAAAAGATGAGTTGGAGCAAGCTCCTGAAAGCGAGATCAATAAAGAAATCGAATTACAGGAGACCATTGATCAACTGAATGACAAATATCTCAGATTGAATGCTGAATATCAGAACTATCGAAAGCGTGTCGAAAAAGAGAAAGCTGACATTTTCAAATATGGAACTGAAAAGCTGTTTCTCGAACTATTGCCAATAATGGATAATTTCGAGCGTGCACTCAGTTCAAAAAACACAGAAAAAATGGATCAAAAAATTCTTGATGGTATTGTCATGATCAAGAAATCATTTGAATCATTTTTTGATAAAAACGGCGTAAAGAAAATAGAAGCACTTGGTCAACCCTTTGATCCGGTGATGCATCACGCTGTTATGACCGAATCCGTTGAAGATTCGGAAAGCGAACATGTCGTTGAAGTATTGCAAGATGGTTATTTAATGAATGATAAAGTCATTCGTACAAGTATGGTAAAAGTATCTAATTAGAAATTAAGGAGGCTATATTATGGCAAAAATAATTGGTATTGACTTAGGAACCACAAACTCATGCGTTTCGGTATTGGAAGGCGGCGAAGCTGTTGTAATCCCTAACGCAGAAGGAAATAGAACCACACCTTCGGTTGTTGCATTCACAAAGACTGGTGAAAGGTTGGTTGGAGAAACAGCAAAAAGGCAAGCAATCACGAATCCAGATCGTACAATCAGCTCTATCAAGCGTGAGATGGGTCTTGACCACAAAGTGAAAATTGATGATAAGGTATACTCACCACAAGAAATTTCAGCAATGATCTTGCAAAAATTAAAAGCAGATGCTGAAAGTTATTTGGGAGAAACTGTAACTGAAGCAGTAATCACTGTTCCAGCATATTTTACAGACGCTCAAAGACAAGCTACCAAAGATGCTGGTAAAATCGCGGGTCTTGTAGTAAAGAGAATAATCAACGAGCCAACTGCGGCTTCATTATCATATGGACTTGATAAAACGGATAAGCAACATAAAATAATGGTATTCGACCTTGGTGGTGGTACTTTCGACGTTTCTATCCTTGAAATTGGTGATGGAGTCTTTGAAGTACTTGCTACAAACGGTAACAACCACCTAGGTGGAGATGATTTCGATAAAATCGTTATGGACCATTTGGCTGAATCATTCAAGAGCGAACATGGTGTTGATCTCAGAAACGACAAAATGGCACTACAAAGATTGAAGGAAGCAGCAGAAAAAGCAAAAAAAGAGTTGTCATCTACTCAATCTACAAACATAAATCTGCCATTTATCACTGCTACTGCAGACGGTCCTCTTCACCTCAATATAGATCTTACAAGATCAAAATTCGAACAATTGACTAAGCATCTTATAGACATGTCTATTGAACCAGTAAAAAAAGCACTCAAAGATGCCGGTTTAAGTTCAGGAGACATCGAACAAGTTATTCTTGTGGGAGGTTCAACTAGAATCCCTGCTGTTCAGGAAGCTGTCAAGAAACTCATTGGAAAAGATCCTCATAAAGGAATCAATCCGGATGAATGTGTCGCTCTTGGAGCTGCTATTCAAGGTGGAGTCCTTTCTGGAGATGTGAAAGATGTCTTATTACTCGATGTTACTCCATTATCACTTGGTATTGAAACTTTGGGCGGAGTGTTCACAAGATTAATTGAAAGAAACACAACAATCCCAACAAAGAAAAGTCAAGTTTTCTCAACTGCAGCTGATAACCAAACTGCTGTAGATATTCATGTGCTTCAAGGTGAGCGTCAAATGGCTGGTGACAATGTCACTTTAGGTAGATTCCAACTAGATGGAATTCCACCAGCAAGAAGAGGTGTACCACAAGTTGAAGTTACTTTTGATATCGATGCCAATGGTATTGTAAATGTAAGTGCTAAAGATCTCGGCACCGGAAAAACTCAGCACATCACAATTACAGCTTCCACACATCTTACAGACGAAGAAATCGAGAAAAAAGTCAAAGAAGCTGAGATGTTCGCAGATGAAGACAAGAAGAAAAAAGACCTCATTGAAGAGCGAAACAAAGCTGATAATATGATCTATGAAATTGAAAAGTCTCTCAATGATCTAGGAGATCAAGTTTCAGAAGACGAAAAAACAGATATCAATGGTAAAATTGAAACACTTAAAGCTTCTATGGCAACAGATGACATAGAAAAAATCAGAAGTGATTTCGAATCATTAACAAAAGCTTTCCAACCACTTGCAGAGAAAATATACGCCAATGCTCAAGCTTCAGAAAATCCTGAAGGTCAAGGCTCAAATAACGAAGATTCTGTTGACGAAGCAGATTATGAAGTGGTAGACTAGTAGAGTTAAACGGTAAGGCACCTTATGGTGCCTTGTCTACTTAAAACAGAAAGGCGGTATTGAGAGTGAGTAAAAGCGACTATTATGAGTTGCTCGGCGTAGATAAAAATGCAGATGAAAACGAACTCAAGAAAGCTTATCGAAAATTGGCAATGAAATACCATCCCGATAGAAATCCTGACAACAGTGAATCAGAAGCCAAATTCAAGGAAATCAATGAGGCTTATGAAGTTTTGAGTGATCCTGAGAAAAGAAGACTTTATGATCAATTCGGACACGCTGGCGTCAACCAGAATATGGGTGGCGGTGGAGGTTTCGGCGGTTTTGAAGGCGGAGGATTCGGTGGCTTTGAGGACATCATCAATGAGATGTTCGGAGGCGGATTCGGTTTTGGTGGCTCAGGTGCAAGAAGAAACGGTCCACGTAAAGGCAAGGATATTCGTGTCGATATGACCCTTGAATTTGAGGAAGCTGCATTCGGTAAAAAGACTACTATTGAGTACTTCCGTACCGAAACTTGTGATGTGTGTCACGGTGACGGTAATGAACCTGGTACTTCTACACATAAATGTACTACTTGTAACGGAACGGGAGAAGTCAGATACTCCCAGCGCTCATTATTTGGAGAATCAATCAGTGTCAAACCATGCCCAACATGTAAAGGCAAAGGAGAAACCTTTGAAAAACCATGCCATCAATGTAAGGGTCATGGGATTGTCAAAAAGAAATATTCAAAGGATGTCGAAATTCCTGCTGGTGTTTTTCATGGCGCCAACATGCAAATTCGTGGCGAAGGTGATTTAGGACAAAACGGTGGTCCGAGAGGCGACGTCATAATTGTGATTCGTGTCAAGGCACATAAGCATTTCACCAGAGAAAACAATGATATTTATTATGAGCTTTGGGTCACTTACGCACAAGCGGCACTCGGTGCTGAAGTCTTGGTGCCAACACTGGATGGCAAAGCTAAGTTTAACATACCTGAAGGGACTCCGAGCGGTAAACAGTTCAAATTGAAAGGTAAAGGAATTCCTGTACTCAATGGTTATGGCAGAGGCGATCAATATGTCAAAGTCAACGTTGAGATTCCTAAAAACCTCACCAAGAAACAGAAGGAATTGTTGGAGGCATTTGAGATGGAGCTTACTGGGAAAAAGCAGAGCACATCCTCAAGTGAAGAAACAACTAAGACTTCTACCAGCAAAGGTAAAAAAGGTAAGGAAGACAAAAATTTTTTCGATAAAATGAAAGATGTCCTAAGCTGATTTAAAAAACCATAACCTACAGGATGTACTCCTGTAGGTTGTTTTATGTGCTGGACTCGCAACTTTCGGTGTGGTATAGTTATCGGTATAAATCATATGAAAAGGATAGGGATTAATATGGCATGGTATGAAATCAGTATAAAAACATCCATTATGAGTATTGATGCAGTAAGCAACATTTTTTATTCAGAAGGTGCAAAGGGTGTTCAAATCACAAATCCAAAAGATCCGGATATGGATGGAAATTCATCTGGATTGTGGGATTTTTTTGATCCGCAAAATATAGAACTAGATTTTGAGGGAGCATTGGTCACAGCATATTTGGATAGAGATGATATAGCAGCAACGATTGAAATACTCAAAGAAAAAGTGTTGGGATTAAAGAGCTTCGGACTCGATCCAGGTCTCGCTGAAATCTATTACAAGATCGTCTATCAGGAAGATTGGGAAAATGAGTGGAAGAAATACTTCAAACCATTTCGTTTAGGCAACAAAATCGTTGTCAAACCAAGTTGGGAGTCATTTGATATAAGCGAAGGGGATATCGTTATTGAGATTGATCCAGGAAACGCATTTGGATCCGGAACTCATGAGACCACATCGCTTTGCATTGAGATGATTGAAAAATATATTGACGAGAGCTACACTGTCGTGGACGTTGGATGTGGCAGTGGTATATTATCCATCGCCGCGGGACTGCTTGGTGCGAAATCAGTCATTGGAGTTGATATCGATCCTGTTGCTGTCAAAACAGCTATTGAAAACGTGAAACTCAACAATTTACAAGACATAACAGACATCAGACAAGGAGACTTGATCTCAGTAATCACAGAAAAATCAGAAATGGTTGTAGCCAATATTATAGCTGAAGTCATTATAGAGCTCGTGGATGATATAGATAAGGTTTTAAAACCTGAAGCGCTATTCATTGCTTCGGGAATCATACTCAGTAAAGTAGACTCTGTAAAGAATAAGCTTGAGAACTCCGGCTTTATTATAGTAGAAATAATTGAAAAAGGGGAATGGGCAGTGGTCGTGTCTAGGAAGAAATGAGGATAATATGCATAGATTTTTTTTAGATCAGGAAGATGTCATCAGTCAAGATGCTATTCATATGATGAGTGAAAGTTCTATACATCACTTGGTTAGAGTGCTTCGAATTCAAAGCAAGGAACAAGTGGAACTGATCTCAAATGATTTCGTATATTTATCAGAAGTCCGTTTCATTTCAGAAAGTGAGATTGTATTTGACATCCTTGAAAAATCAAACCATATGAATGAGTCCGATGTTTCCATAGATTTGTTTCAATGTCTCCCCAAAGGTCAAAAGATGGAACTGATTTTACAGAAAAATGTAGAACTTGGCGTTCGTCATTTTTATTTGGTAGAGTCCAAAAGATGTATAGTGGAACTCAAACCCAAGGATGTTCCGAAGAAGATCGAAAGATACGAAAAGATCATAAAAGAGGCTTCGAAGCAATCTAAAAGAGATTTCATTCCTAAAATTGATGGCTTACTTAATATGAATGCTGTATCTGAATTGATTTCTGATTATGATTTGTTCCTCCTGTTATATGAAAATGAGGAACAGCTTAGCTTAAAGTCGAGCCTTAAAAATCAATCTTATAAGAACGTCGCAGTGTTAGTAGGTCCAGAAGGCGGCTTTGATGATGCGGAAATCAAAAAAATGAAAGCACTTGGTGCTAAGGTCGTATCTCTGGGTAAGAGGATTTTACGTACGGAAACGGCCGGATTTGTCGCGACCACCTGCATTCAATACGAATCTGGTGGCTTGGAATAGAGGAGATTAATTGAATGAATAGAGTCGCATTTGCAACCTTAGGGTGCAAAACCAATCAATATGAAACTGATGCATTAATGGACCTTTTCTTCAAAAACAGATATGATATCGTATCTTTTGAAGATCTTGCAGATATTTACATCATCAATACATGTACTGTGACACATGTGGGTGACAAAAAGTCTCGTCAAATGATCAGAAGGGCAAAGAAGAATAATCCAGAGAGCATTGTCATTGTCATGGGATGTTATGCCCAGATTTCTACTGAGGAAGTCAGTGAGATTGAAGAAGTGGATATAGTTATTGGCACTGACGCACGTGGAAAGATACTTGATTATATCAATGATTATATAGAAGGAAAGCACCAAAAGCCTTATGTTATCGTCGAGGACATTATGAACATCAACACTTTCGAAAATATGAGTCTCGATAGCGTCGCAACACACACCAGAGCATTTGTGAAGATTCAAGAAGGTTGCAATCAATATTGCTCATATTGTATCATTCCATATGCGAGGGGACACGTTAGAAGCAGATCGTCTGAAAATGTAGTGGAAGAGATTATCAGACTTACTGAAAAAGGGTACAAGGAATTCGTGCTGACAGGAATCCATATCGGGTCATATGGGCTTGATCTGGAAAAGACTGAACTCATGGATCTGGTTGAAGCCATTCATCAGGTTGATGGTGTTGAACGTATACGCTTAGGTTCTATTGAACCAAGACTTATTACCGATTCTTTTATAAATCGCATCAATGCGTTACCTAAAATTTGTGACCATTTCCACTTATCGTTACAAAGTGGGTCTGATACGGTACTAAAAAGAATGAATCGAAAATACACCACTGATCAGTTTGAAAAAGCCGTAGAAAAACTTAGAACGATTTATTTATCTCCTTCAATCACAACGGATATAATTGTTGGTTTCCCAGGTGAAACAGAGGAGGAATTCGACGAGACCTATGAATTCCTAAAGAAAATTCATTTCAGCGAAATGCATATCTTCCCATTTTCAAAACGAGAAGGAACACCGGCTGCAACAATGCCCGATCAAATACCATCCCAAACAAAGAAAAAACGTGCTGAAATCCTTTCTGAACTGGAAGCGATTTGCAGAGAGGACTATGTCGATCAGTTTGATGGTAAGGTTTCAGAGGTGCTTGTTGAAGAGTTGAAAAATGAACTTTACATTGGCCATACCAAAAACTATTTAAAAGTTCATATAAAAACTGAAAACACACTTAAATTAGGTGAAATTTTTACTGTAAAACTAAAAAAGATTGCACCAAATCAATTATTTGGTGAATTCATTTGAAAAATTTGATATAATGATTAATGGACAGACATTGACATGAAAGGAGGTGTTACTTAGTGGATTGTTTATTTTGTAAAATTATTAAAGGCGAGATACCATCTGACAAGGTTTATGAAGATGATTTTGTCTACGCATTTAATGACATCCATCCTGAAGCGCCCGTTCATGTTTTAATCGTACCGAAAAAACATATTGATTCCTTGAATGCGGCGCAATTATCCGATCAAGCATTGCTTGGTCATATACAGTTGGTTGCATCGGAACTAGCGAAGAAAAACGAAATTGATGACTCCGGTTATCGACTTCTGACCAACATCGGAAAAGATGGCGGTCAAAGTGTTTTTCATGTTCATTATCACTTGCTTGGTGGCAGAAATCTTAAGTGGCCACCTGGTTAAAAATCAATGAAAGAGGTATTGATTTTTAGATATTTTTAGTGTATAATGACAAAGTATGTTCTAGGTACATTCCTCTGTACTATTAAAGAATCTATTAACGGAGGGAGGGAATGTGAATGTCTGGCATCAAAGTAGGAGAAAATGAAAGTATTGATAGTGCTTTAAAAAGATTTAAGAGAGAAACATCTAAGGCTGGGGTAATGGCTGAAATCAAGAAGAGAAGACATTACGAGAAGCCTAGTGTCAAGCGTAAGAAAAAGTCTGAAGCAGCTAGAAAGAAAAAGAAAAAGCAGTTTTAGTGAGGGGTTGATCAAATGTCACTAAAAGATGTGCTTATGGATGATTTAAAAGTTGCAATGAGAGACAAGGACAAACTTCGAAAGTCTTCGATCACAATGCTTCGAGCTGCTATAAAGCAGGTTGAGGTTGATGAACGCATAGAACTTGATGATGCTGATGTCATTGATATCATAGCCAAACAAATCAAACAAAAGAATAACGCCATCGAAGAATTTCGAAAAGGCGAACGTCAAGATTTAG
>JAWSUW010000003.1:35079-35333 GCA_033549245.1 Bacillota bacterium
TATGACGCAAGAAGAAATTAAGATTCTTATGACTTATATGCCTGAACAACTCTCTGAGGAGGCTATTTCTGTAATCGTTCAAGAAGCGATTGCAAAGACTGGTGCCACCAACATGAAAGATATGGGTAAAGTAATGGGAATTGTTACTAATGCAACAAAAGGAAAAGCAGACGGCAAAATAGTTGCAGACCTTGTAAAAAAAGCTTTATCCTAATAATTAAACATATTATTTACAATATGTAATGGCATATCCT
>JAWSUW010000003.1:35386-57185 GCA_033549245.1 Bacillota bacterium
ATTATTATGCTAGAATAATTGTAAAGCCATTGGATCATATGGAGGCAATTATGACAGATGTGACAGTTAAGAAAATACTGCTTAATGATTTTAGCGCTCTACACTTATTGTTTGGAAATTTGGATGAAAATATCAAAATCATAGAAAAATATTTCAATGTAAGCATAGCATCACGGGATGGTGAAATCATCATCAAAGGTGATTCCGAAAGGGTTTCCAAAGTGGATGAAGTCATAAAGATACTCATAAAAAGCATTCAAGCGGGTGAGACAATAGATTCACATAGGGTAAATTATTTGGTTCAATCTGTTGAAGTGGGCGATGGCCCCAAACTTGAAGACCTCAACAAATCATTTATTTGTGTGACAGCTCGTGGAAAATACATCAAACCTAAGACTTTGGGACAAAATCAGTATATTAAATCCATTCAAACTAAAGATCTTGTTTTTGGAATCGGACCTGCTGGGACAGGA
Source organism: Bacillota bacterium (assembly GCA_033549245.1). Taxonomy (GTDB): domain Bacteria; phylum Bacillota; class Clostridia; order Peptostreptococcales; family Acidaminobacteraceae; genus Fusibacter_D. Next base: position 35,860 of record JAWSUW010000003.1, read on the forward strand.
AAGACTTTTCTTGCGGTAGCGATGGCAGTCAGAGCTTTCAAGAACAACGAAGTGAGCCGAATCATATTGACCAGGCCAGCTGTTGAAGCAGGAGAAAGTCTCGGCTTTTTACCTGGAGATTTACAAATGAAAGTGGATCCATACTTAAGACCACTTTATGACGCACTCTATGACATTCTTGGTGCAGATACATTCAATTCCTTCAAAGAACGGGGGCTGATTGAAATTGCGCCACTAGCATACATGAGAGGCCGAACTCTTGAAAATGCATTCATAATATTGGATGAGGCTCAAAATACAACAAAAGAGCAAATGAAAATGTTCCTTACCAGATTTGGATTTGATTCTAAAGTTGTAGTAAATGGTGATGTCACACAGGTTGATTTACCTATAGGAAAGAAATCTGGACTTGTGCATGCCATTGATGTATTGAGAGAAGTGGATGAAATCGGATTTGTTCACTTGACTGACAGAGATGTAGTCAGACATGAACTTGTAAAAAAAATAATCATAAGTTACGATCAATATGAGAAAGCTCATGGAGTGAAAAATTATGAAAAAAAATAGAAAAAAGTTCAAGAATAAACCTTTGCTTGTCAATACAGGCATCATGTTCGTCAGTCTTGCGATAGTTTTTTTTGTACTGAATAACTCAGTCTTTTTCGGACTCTATAACTACGAAGTTGGAGAAATAGTCAAGGAGGATATTCACCTTGACAAAGAAGTAGTCGATATTACAAAAACAGAAGCGCTGCGCACATCAAGAGCACTCGAAATTGAGCCGGTCATGTACATTGATTTTTCAAAACTGGTGGAATCCAAGAAAAACTTAACTGAATTTTTTTCTAGGTTGCTTGAAATTAAGGCTTCTTATTCTAATGATCCTGAAATCATGAAACGCGTTTACGCTGGAATTGAAAAGAAGAATGAATATGGTCTCAGTGAAGAAGACCTCATGAATCTTGTAGTGTTATCCACTGAAAAACTTGATCTGTTAAGAAATTATGCGGTTGATATCACGTCACAGAACATGTCCGGAGGACTACCGGCAAAGGATATCGATCCTGTTCTTGAGAACATCGACACTTATGTCAACTCCCAAACTGATCTCAACGATCGTGACAAAGTCTACCTGAGCAAATTGATTCGCGGGGCTTTGACAGACAATCAATTTATAGATGAAGAGAAAACAAATACTAAAATTGAAGCGGAAATTCTGAAAATAGAAGATGTCACCTATCCGAAAGGGATGCTGCTTGTTTCAAAAGGCGATGTGGTCACAGAAGAAATTCATCAAATTTTGAAAGATGGAGAAATGTTAATTGAATCAAGAAGAGATCATTTCTTCATAATATCAGGTCTCTTGGTCTTGATTTTCATGATTTGGACTGTACTCCATTTGTTTTTATACTCTTTTGAAAAGAATGTACTTTCATCCACCAAGAAATATGCAATATTGATGAGTCTGTTCATTTTTTCGTTTTTAAGCAGCAAATTTTTCTTTGACATTTCACCATATATTGTTCCTATACCCGCATTTTCAATGCTTGCAGGTATAATGTTGACCCCGACAATTGTTATTTATTTTGGAAGCGCATTGATTATTTTGGTGCATTTATGGACTGGAATGTCATCGACTTTGATTCTTGCTTATTTGGTCTCAGTTTTGATATTGGCCGTTTTGGTAAGAAATATCAAACAACGTTCTCAAGTGGTCACAGATGGTCTTTTCAGTGCATTGGTACTCATGATTTTTGCGATTACCCAATCATTATTGTTCAAATCGGACTATACCGAACTGCCAATGAATGTGATCTTTGCACTTGGTAACGGCATACTCAGTGCCGTGATCACAATTGGTGTAATGCCTTTTTTTGAAGGCTTTTTCAGCATATTGACCCCGTTCAAGTTGCTTGAATTATCAAATCCCAACAGACCTCTACTGAAGAGATTATTGATTGAAGCACCTGGAACATATCATCACAGTGTTTTAGTCGGTAATCTGGCGGAGACCGCCGCGCACGATATTGGAGCAAACAGTCTATTGACACGTGTTGCAGCATTCTATCATGATGTCGGTAAATTGGACCGCCCTTATTATTTCAAAGAAAATCAACTTGGAAGTGAAAATCCGCATGATAAACTGCCTCCGCAAATCAGTGCCAATATCATCAGAAACCATATGGTGACAGGTGTTGAGCTCGCTGAAAAAAATAAATTGCCCGTGGAAGTCATCGATATTATGAAAGCACATCACGGAACGTCACTGATCAAATATTTTTATCATCAAGAGCAGAGTGGAAACCCTGATGTCGATCCGTCGAAATTTTTATACACCGGCCCCAAACCAGAATCCAAGGAAGCTGTAATTCTTATGTTTGCGGATTCTGTCGAAGCTGCTGTGAGAACGCTCAAGAGTCCGACCAAAGCTTCACTTTCTGAAATGATTGATAAACTCATTTCTCAAAAGATTGCAGAGAATCAATTGTCATCTGCAGATATAACCATGAAGGAAGTTGAAATTGTTAAAAAGTCGTTCCTTAACGTATTGAGTGGAATTTTTCATGAGAGGATTGAATATCCTGAAGTGGATGTCAATCAGATTTCAAAAGAGACTTTTGATGACAATGAGCCCAAAGAATAAATTTATGAATCGAGGTTCAAAATGACACTTGAGATTACAAATGAAACTGATATAGTTCTTGAAAGCAACCTGGAATCACTAATTCAGGATGCAATGACATGTGTTCTAAAACATGAATCCATCTCAGCGGATGGAGAAGTAAGTTTGTTATTTGTAGATAACTTGAAAATTCAGTCTTTGAACAGAGAATACCGCAATAAAGATTCCGTGACAGATGTTTTGTCATTCCCTCAGTATGATTCCATCAAAGATGACGGCATCAAAGAATCTTTTATCTATTTGGGAGATATTGTGATCTCTCTGGATCAGGCCAAGTCGCAAGCAAATGAGTTTGGCCATTCCATTGAAAGGGAAATTGTCTATCTCGTCATCCACAGTCTTTTACATTTGTTAGGATATGACCACATGACTGATATAGAAAAAGCAGAAATGAGATCGCATGAGAAGTCTATAATAAAAGAATTAGGTATTTTCAAATAACTCATCGGGAGGCACAATGCAAAATAACAAGAAAATCATAATTGCCATTGCGATAGGAATTGTGATGATTATAGTCATCATAGGTATAGTATTTGCGATTAGATCAGGAAACAATGAAAATGAAACAAGTGAGATCGAAAAGGAGATTATTGAAAAAGAGGATAATGTTCCGATTATCGTTGTTGAACCCATACTGGAAGAAGATGATCAAGGCGAAGTGGATTTAACAGGAAAAGTCATTAATCCCTTGACTGGCCTATACGTGGATGATTCAGTTCTTGATAGAAGACCAATTGCTGTCATGCTTGACAATCTATATTCTGCCAGACCCCAAGCGGCATTATCCGAGGCTGATATTGTCTATGAAATTTTGGCAGAAGGTAGAATCACAAGATATATGGCGATTTTCTATTCTGATTATCCGGAACTTATCGGTCCCGTCAGAAGTGCAAGGCCCTATTTTGTTGAAAAAGCATTGGAATATGATCCATATTTTGTCCATGTTGGAGGATCGAACCAAGCGCTTAAAGATATCAGAGCATACGAAATGGCGGATATAGATGGACTTTCCAGCGGATCATTCTGGCGTGTGAGTCACAAAAGGATTCCCCACAACATGTATACTTCTTCAAAAGTCCTTATTGAAGAAGGCAATCGAAAAGGGTATACGAAAACCAAAGTTCCTGTTTTTTTATCTTTTAATGATGATTTTCTCGCACTAAACGGAACGAAAGCATCTGAAATCACCTTTGAATACAAAGAGCCTACACCAACAGATCGAACTGGCTATACCACTTCGTATACTTATAACAATGAAAACAAGCTTTATTATAGATATACTAATGGTGAACCCCACGTTGATGAAAATGATCAGAATCAACTGACGTGTACCAATATCATCGTTCAATATGCCAAAACCAAAGTCATAGATAATGAAGGCAGATTAAAAGTTGATTTTATTGGAAGCGGAACGGGTAAACTGTATACAGGTGGTGAGATGATTGATATCAAATGGGACAAATCATCTGCTCATACGAGCACATCGTTTTATAAAAGCGATGGAACACCGATCAAACTCAATCCGGGTGTTACATGGTTTCAAATATTTGAGACTGGTAAATCCGAGACAATCATTCAATGAGGTGAAACGATATGACTTATAAGGAATTAGTGAAAAAAGCTTATGAAGCAATGGAGTTTGCATACACTCCATATTCAAAATTTAATGTCGGAGCCGCTCTTTTAACGAAAAGCGGAAAAGTTTATACGGGATGTAACGTAGAGATCGCATCTTTAGGCGCAACTAATTGTGCGGAAAGAACAGCGATTTTCAAAGCCATTTCAGAAGGTGAAAAGGAGTATACCGCGATTGCAGTAGTGTCCTCAAGCAAGGATTTCACATATCCTTGTGGGATCTGTAGACAAGTGATCGTTGAATTCGGAAAAGATATTGACATCATTGTAGCAAAAGACTATGATTATGAAGTCTATAAAATAGACGAACTTTTACCCCATTCATTTACAGGAATCGATATAAAATGATCCGTTTTTCAAGGAGGAAATAATGCCATTCAAATCAGGTTTTGTGACCATTATTGGTAGACCAAATGTAGGAAAGTCTACATTACTTAACAGACTGGTCGGCGAAAAAATCGCAATAATGTCAGATAAACCGCAAACAACTAGACACAAAATCACCGCGATGTACAACGATGACGATTCTCAAATTGTCTTTGTGGATACTCCAGGGATTCATAGACCCAAAAGCAAGCTTGGCGACTACATGGTCTCAAGTGCTAAAAATGCTGTCAAAGACGTTGATGTCGTTATACTCATGATGGACCATTCATCAAAAATAGGACCTGGAGACCAATATCTTTTGGATTTTATAAAAGAAGCCGGCGTTGAAGTCATTTTGGTCATCAATAAAACAGATTTGGTAAAACCTGAAGAGTTCAAAAGATTATACGAAATGTATGGTCAATTTGATTTCATAAAGAAAATCCTAGGGATGTCCGCAACGATGGGCAGAGGAATTGAAGACCTCATGGAAGCTATTAAAAATGAACTTCCTGAGGGGCCTCCATATTACCCGACAGACCATTTGACCGATCAGACTGAAAGAACAATTGTCGGTGAGATCATTCGCGAAAAGGTATTGATGTATTTGGAAGATGAAATCCCACATGGAGTCGCTGTAGAAATTCAAAGCATGAAACTTAGACCTGATAAACCAATATATGACATAGAAGCTGATATTGTTTGTGAAAAAAAATCGCACAAAGGCATCATAATTGGTAAAGAAGGAAGGAAACTTAAAGGTATTGGGAAAAGTGCCCGACAAGATATAGAACTTTTCCTGGATTCAAAAGTCAATCTTCAGCTTTGGGTAAAAGTTAGAGAGGGATGGAGAGATAACCAGAATTTCCTAAACAATATAGGATACAAAGACTAACAAGAAGGGGGTGCACAATTTGAGTATAATGAAGTTTTACGAATATTTATCCAATATCGAGAGATTCCTTGAGAATCAACAGGAATTGGAACTTCATAATTATTTGGAAAATATGCACGCCGCAGACATAGCAGAAGTACTTGAAAACCTGGAAGAAGAAGATCAGAAACTCGTTTTTGGCTTATTGACTGATGAACTTGCAACAGAGGTACTGGAAGAAGTCAATTCTGAAGATTTCAGCACACTTCTGAAAGCACTCAGTTACGAGAAAAAAGTGGCTATTTTGGATCTCATGTCCCAAGATGATATCGTTGATAAATTGAGCGAACTGCCTGAAAGCAGACAACGTGAAATCATTGCGTTCTTGGACTATGAAGATGCGGCTGATGTCAAAGAGTTGCTCATCTATGAAGAATACACTGCCGGACGTCTGATGACCAAGGATTATGTGTCGATTCAAAAAGATTATTCCATATATTATGCCATAGAAACATTGAGGGCAATAGCTCCTGATGCTGAAACGATTTACTATATTTATGTTACTGATGATTTGGAACGATTGGTGGGCGTCATATCACTGAGAGAACTCATCGTATCCGCTCCAAACCGTTCTGTTGCATCGGTCATGAATGAAAATCTTATAACAGTCAATGTCAATGACGATCAAGAAGAAGTTGCAAAGATTGTTTCGAAATACGATCTTTTGGCAATACCAGTCATTGATGATAATGATATCCTTCGAGGAATCATTACAATTGACGACGTACTCGACATCATTGAAGAAGAAGCGACAGAGGATATTTATAAGTTCGCAGGTTCTTCAGATGAGGAGACGTATGAAAACGATGCAACCCTTTTTGAAAGAGTAAGAAATTCGGTCAAATCAAGATTGCCATGGCTTATTATCACCATTTTTGGTGGATTGCTTTCTGCCACTGTTTTGACTCATTTCCAGGCTACCATAAGTGCCAATGCTTCTCTGGCACTGTTCATGCCACTTCTTGCTGGTATGGGTGGTAATGTTGGAACACAATCTTCAACGATTACCGTCAGAAACATCGCTCTTCATGAAATTGAGGGATCAGGAATTTTCAGAACGCTTATTCACGAGGTGTCTGTTGGTCTTTTTGTTGGCATTGTATGTTCAACCATCGTTGGAATAGCTGCTCTTATAATGAAAACTGAGTATCACATTGCATTTATTGTAGGTATCGCGATGTGGGCAAATATGGCCACCGCCGCAACAATTGGCACAATTGTACCCTTGGTGTTCAAGAAAATCGGTGTGGATCCAGCAGTTGCTTCCGCGCCATTTATAACTACCACCATTGACCTTACGGGATTAAGTATATATTTTACTCTCGCAACATTGATGATGGCTAGAATGTAGGTGTAATGATGTATTTTGAGACTGACGCAATTGTACTCAGAGCTAATAAAAGCATCAACAATGATATTTTCTTGACTCTATTTACAAAAAAGGCCGGAAAAATGGAAGTGGTTTCAAATGGAGCGAAAAGTTCTAAATCTCCTCTTGCCGCTTGCTCAAAACCATTTGTTTTCGGTCGTTTCATTTTAAATACCAAGACTAAAACCATGAAAGTAACATCATGCGACATTCACGACTCACATTTTAGGATTGCTGATGATTTGGACTCACTGGCGTTTGGCAATTATTTTATAGAGCTGTGTAATTTGACAATCTATCCTAATATTGCTGACACTGAGCATTTTCAGTTGATCGTTGAGATCATTCACTTGTTGTCATTACAAGATATCGATTATAATTTACTCAGAGCGGCCTATCTTATAAAGTTGGCCAAAATTACTGGACATAAACCTCATTTTGACAACACATGTATTCATTGTGGGGCATCCACAGATCAATTTTATTTCTCAATCCATTCTGGCGGAATGATTTGTTCGAATTGCAAAGGTGGACCGGAGCCTATAAAACTGAATCAACAGTTTATAAGTATTATGATGTACTTGATGGAAAAGGATGTACGGGTAATCGTCAAAACAAAAATTCATCCGAACTACACAATCAAGATCATAGAAATATTTGAAAAATTCTTAATGGTACATCAAGGCATAACGAAAATCAAGTCTAAGGATTTTTTGGACATCTTATGAAATTTTTTTAAGTTTATTAGAAAATGTGGAAGCATTTTCTTTTTTTTTGACTCGATGTGTGTTAATATAATTTAATATAATGGGTATATATAAAATTATAATTATTATACAACTTTGAGGAGGTTTATATGAAAAAACACATGAGCTTAAGAGCTAAGCTGATCATTGCTTTCGTACTGGTCATTGCAATACCGATGATCGCACTCAGTGCTACGGTTTACAAGACCACATCAGATTCATATTTCGAGAATTTGACAAACACCAGTCAAGAGCAATCAGCTCTAGTAAAACAAAGCATAGAAAACTATATGGCGATTTATTCAAGAGCAACAGGGCTTTTGTCAACGGATGCCAATATCAAACTAGGTAGAACCGATGCTGAAAGCAGAACATGGATGTACAAATCGTTTGAGTCTTTCATAAATGAATACTCAGAAGTGAAGAATGTATACGTGGGCTACAAGGATAAGGCGTTCCATATATATCCCGAAGTCGATCTGCCATCTGATTACGATCCGACAAGCAGACCGTGGTATATCGACGCTGTAAACAAGAATGGATTAATTTGGACAGCTCCATATGTGGATGCCATAGAAGGCGCTATAGTCATATCGGCTGGAGCACCGGTTATAAGTCCATCCGGATCACTTGAAGGTGTATTGGCACTTGATCTTGATATTTCTCAGATTTCAGAATTGGCCAACAATGTAAAGATTGGTAAATATGGTTATATTATTCTAATTGGTCCTGACAATATTCCTTTTACTCACCCTGATCCAGAACTCATCAATGAACCAATTTCCATCGATGGGCTTAGGACATTCGTCGAGACTAACACTACCGGACAATATGAATATGAAAGAGATGGAGTGGATAGAGTTGCATTTTTAACGAATGTGGAATCTTTGGGATGGAAAATTCTCGCAGTAGTAGATGAACGTGAAATCGCTGAGTCCACAAACAAACTTTTATTGACCATCATTATTATAGCGACTGTACTTTTGGCTTTAGCAATAGTTGCTGCAGTAATCTTTTCAAATACAATCATAAAAAATGTCAAAAATATGTCCGAGACACTTAGTGTAGTAAGCAAAGGGGATTTGACCAAACGCATTATGGTCAAAACGAATGATGAAATTGGAAGGCTAGGAAATGATCTCAACTTTATGATTGATAACATTTCAGGTCTTGTTGGAAATGTCAACGACGCCACTAAGAACGTACTGACTTCCGCCAATTATCTGGTAGGCTTATCAGATCGCGCGAACTTGGCTTCCAAAGAGGTTTCCCACGCCGTTGAAGAAGTAGCTGCCGGAGCGACGAAACAAGCACAAGACAGTGAAACAAGTAGCAGAATCGCAGATCAGATGGGTGAAAATATCCGTACACTCACCGACAACATCGTTGGTATGATCAAACTTGCCAATAACGCCAGTGAAGTCAATGCATCTAGCGAAGAAGCTGTAAGAGTATTGAGAGAAAAAAATACTGAGAACAACGAGGCTACTTTAAAGACTGAGACATCAATACTTGAACTTGAAAAGCAATCCAAAGATATCAGCAGCATTGTTCAAGCAATCAGCACTATCGCTGAGCAAACGAATCTTCTTGCTCTCAATGCTTCAATTGAAGCTGCCAGAGCAGGCGAACACGGGAGAGGTTTTGCTGTTGTCGCAGATGAAATTCGCAAACTGGCCGAAGAGTCCAGCAAAGCCGCGGGTGAAATCAAAAACATCGTTATGAGCATTCAGACCGGTAGTAAAAACACCGTTAATATCATGCAGGAAGTCAAAGCGAGATCTAATGACCAAAATGAAGCTGTCTACAGAGTGGAAGATTCCTTTAAATCCATATTTGAAGCCATCAATAGCATTCAGACAGTCATTGATTCCGTATCAAAAGATATAGAAGTTCTAGATGTCAGCAAAGTGGAAATCCTCGACAGTATCTCAAGCATAGCTAGTATTTCCGAGGAAGCTGCTGCAGCATCTGAAGAGGTAAGTGCCTCAATGGAAGAACAAACTGCAATTGTCGAAGAGGTCGCATCATCTGCAGACCACCTAAGAGAGCTTGCTGAGAATCTTGAAGTCAACATCAATAAATTTAAAATCTAAACCACTCAAAGTTTATAAAATAGCGATGGCAAATGCCATCGCTATTTTGATGCCCAAATGATTAAAATACGATTAAAACCATGCTAATTATCAGATAAAGTATGTTTTTTAATTTTCATAGTGATATAATGGTTATAATAAAGAATAGATCGAGGAGAGATGATTATGAGAATTACACTTGAAATGGTCGATGAAGTCATTGACCGTACAAACGTAAGCTATAAAATAGCAAAAGAAGCACTCGAGAAAAATGAGGGTGACGTATTAAAAGCAATCGTTGATATTGAAGAAATGCAAACCGGCGGTTTTAAAACCGGTAAAAAAATCAATGGTCAAGAAATCGTTGAAAGATTGAAAGCACTAGTGAATGAAGGCTTGGTCCATCAGATCCTAATCATAAAAAATGGAAAGGTCATCGTTGATATTCCAATCATGGCAGGAGCAATCAGTGCTGTGATCTTCACAATTCCAACTGTTGCAGCCATTATTGCCGCAGTAGCTACAGGATGTGAGCTCAAGATTCTCAAAAAAGATGGTGGAACGATCAATTTCAATGAGTTGACCCAAGAAAAGTTTGATGAATTTGTATCCTTCCTTTCAAAAGATAAAAAGGAAAAAAATACAACTGCTAAACCTGAAGAAACTGTTGTTGAAGATGACTTTTTTGAAGATGATATCTTTGAATCGGATGATGACGAAAATTCAGGTCAGTAAATTATTCATATGTGTACTTTACAGGTGATTGGCTTTATGTTAAAATCATCTAAAATACTGCTGCTATGATGAAGAAATAGTAAATACACAGGTTTGTAAGAGAGTCGATGGTTGGTGTGAATCGATAAATCCATGTATTGAAAGGCGCTTCGGAGCGATGCGTACTAAAGTGGACGTTTTACGTCAACTAGGGTGGAACCGCGGAATAATCTTTCGTCCCTTATTTTATTAAGGGATGGAGGATTTTTTTATGTTTATGGTAAAATTTAGGAGGATAACAATATGGATTCAGTAACAATGGAAAAAGTGGTATCATTAGCTAAATCAAGAGGATTTATATTTCCGGGTTCGGATATTTACGGTGGACTCGCAAACACTTGGGATTATGGCCCACTTGGTGTGGAACTTAAGAATAATGTCAAACAGGCTTGGTGGAAAAAATTTGTTCAGAGCAGTCCTTACAATGTAGGAATTGATACAGCAATTTTGATGAATCCCGAAGTCTGGGTAGCTTCTGGACATGTTGGTGGATTCAACGACCCACTTATGGACTGTAAATCATGCAAGACCAGATATAGAGCGGATCAACTTATTGAAGCCCATATGGAAGCTAAAGGCGAAACACCTGAAGCGATTGATTCTTGGGGCAATGAGAAAATGGAAGCATACATCGCAGAGGAAGCGATCAAATGCGTTCATTGTGGTGCTCACAACTTTACCAACATAAGACAGTTCAATTTGATGTTCAAGACATTTCAAGGGGTGGTTGAAGATACTTCCACAGAAATCTTCCTACGCCCAGAGACAGCTCAAGGCATTTTTGTCAATTTCAAAGCAATTCAACGTGCTTCCAGAAAGAAAATACCTTTTGGTATAGGACAAATCGGTAAATCTTTCAGAAATGAAATCACTCCAGGTAACTTCACATTCAGAACACGTGAATTCGAACAAATGGAACTTGAATTTTTCTGTGAGCCTGGTGAAGATCTGAAATGGTTCGCATATTGGAAAGAATTTTGTATGGAGTGGCTTTATAAGCTCGGAATGACCCCTGAAAATGTAAAATTCAGGGATCATGATGCAGAGGAACTTTCTCACTATTCCAATGCCACAACAGATATCGAATATCGTTTTCCATTCGGTTGGGGTGAACTTTGGGGAATCGCTGACAGAACCGATTTCGATCTTAAAGCGCATATGTCGCAAGCCAAAGTCGATCTTAGCTATCAAGATCCAATCACAAATGAAAAATATGTACCATTTTGCATTGAACCATCACTTGGAGCCGACCGTGTGACGCTTGCATTTTTGGTGGATGCTTACAACGAAGAGGCGCTAGAAGATGGAACAAGTAGAATAGTCCTTAAATTTCATCCTGCACTTGCACCAATAAAAGCAGCTATTTTCCCACTTTCAAAAAAATTGAATGAAGGTGCTGAAGAAATTTATGCTTCTTTATCTGAACATTTCAATGTCGAATTTGATGATTCAGGCAGTATTGGTAAACGTTATAGACGCCATGATGAAATTGGAACACCGTTTTGCATCACTTATGATTTTGAATCTGCAGAAGATCAAAGTGTCACCATTAGACATCGAGACTCCATGATTCAGGAGCGTATTAAAATAAGTGATCTTATCAATTATATCAATGAGCGATTAAAGTTTTAAAATATGGATATTAATATAAGAAGCTGAAAAATTGGAGGTAAATATGGACAATCGATATCAGATTTTCATCCTATCAGATTCTTTGGGGGAAACTGCATCACATGTCGCTAGAGCAGCAATGAATCAATTTATCAATAAGGATTATGTCGTCAAAAAGTATAACTATGTGCGCGACACGGAAGCCGTTGAGGAAATCGTTCTTGAAGCTGCTAAACATCAGTCGATTGTACTGTTTACTACGGTTATTGAAGAACTCACCCAAAACATCAAACTGATTTGTGCCAAGCATAACGTCATATGTCACGACATATTGTCACCGGTTCTCAACCAGTTCGAAACGTTTTTCGGTGATCCTCCGGCCCGTAAACCTGGAACAATGTACAAACTGGATGACGACTATTTTGAACGAGTAGCCGCAATTGAATTTGCTGTAAAATATGATGACGGTAAAGATCTGAGGGGACTCAAATATGCCGATGTTGTATTGCTGGGAATTTCGAGAACGTCGAAAACACCGCTCAGTATGTATTTGTCACATAAAAATGTCAAAGTCGCAAACGTACCACTGGTTCCTGAAATACCTGTAGCGAAAGAAATATTTCAAGTCCCTAAAAATCGTTTGATCGGACTGACAAACTCACCTGAAAAATTAAATGAAGTGAGAATAGAGCGACTCAAATCACTCGGTCTCTCTTCCGATGTGGAATATGCGAACTTTGAAAGAATACTGGAAGAACTCGAATACGCCGACAAAGTATATAGGCAGCTTGGTTGTCCTGTGATCAACGTGGCGACTAAAGCGATTGAGGAAACTGCCAGCATCATACTTGAAATAACCGGTCTAAACATAAAACTTAAGTAGACATCCTTGATAACTGACCCATGGTATTTTTTTGCTATGGGTTTTTTATAAAATAAAGAGAGTAAGGAAGGTTAAAAGATGAGAAAATTTGTTTATGCTTTTGAAGAGGGGAACAAAGACATGAAAAAATTGCTCGGTGGTAAGGGCGCCAATTTAGCGGAAATGAAAAAAATTGGCCTTCCTGTACCAGATGGTTTTACCATCACCACCGAAGCCTGCAACCAATTTTACAAAGATGGCGAAAAAATCGTACCGGATATTGTCAGCGAAATCGATCAATATTTGGATGATCTACAGAAAAAGACCGGTAAGATTCTTGGTGATCCCAATGATCCATTGTTGGTTTCCGTTCGTTCAGGCGCATATGTATCCATGCCTGGAATGATGGATACAGTACTCAATCTCGGATTGAACGATGAATCCGTAGAAGGTCTTGCCAAATTGACAGAGAATCGTAGATTTGCATACGACAGTTATAGAAGATTCATTCAAATGTTCGGTGACGTCGTTCTAGAAATTCCAAAATACAAGTTTGATAAGATCATGGACAACCAAAAACACCAAAACGGTTCTCAGCAAGACACTGATTTGACTGTTGAAGATCTCATCAACATTATAAAACAGTATAAAGAAATCGTACAAAATGAAAAAGGATTCCCGTTCCCAACTGAACCAAAAAAACAAATGATGATGGCGATAGAGGCTGTTTTCGGTTCTTGGAACAATGATAGAGCAAGAATTTATCGTAGACTTCATGACATTCCTCATGATTTAGGAACTGCTGTCAACATTCAATCCATGGTTTTCGGAAATATGGGCAACACTTCGGGCACAGGTGTAGCATTTACTAGAAATCCATCCACTGGTGAGAACAAGTTGTTTGGAGAGTTCTTGATTAACGCGCAAGGTGAGGACGTTGTAGCAGGAATCCGCACGCCACAGCATATAGATGAACTTAAGGATGTCATGCCAGAAGTTTATCAGCAATTTGTTGATGTATGTGATAAACTTGAAGCTCATTACAAAGATATGCAAGATATTGAATTCACGGTTGAACGCGGTAAATTATATTTGCTCCAGACACGTACGGGCAAAAGAACCGCATTTGCTGCCGTTTGTATTGCTGTACAGCTGGTTGCTGATGGTGTGATCAATAAAGAGGATGCGTTGCTCAGAGTTATGCCGACTCAACTGGATCAACTCTTACATCCAATGTTCAGCCCTAAGGCGCTAGATGATGCAAAAGTGCTGACTAAAGGACTTCCTGCTTCACCAGGTGCTGCATCCGGTCGAATTTACTTCCATTCACATGATGTCGTTCATATGAAAGAGCAAGGCATTCAAAGTATACTTGTCAGAACTGAAACCTCCCCTGAAGATATCGAAGGAATGGTCACAGCAAATGGTATATTAACAGCAAGAGGTGGTATGACATCACACGCCGCGGTTGTTGCACGCGGCATGGGTAAATGCTGTGTAGCTGGTTGTAGTGAAATGTTCGTTGACGAAGAAAATAAGTTTTTCGTGATCAATGATGTAAGATTCAACGAAGGCGATTATATATCACTTGATGGTAACACTGGTACTGTTTACGAAGGTAAACTTGATACTGTGGAAGTTGGTTTGACAGGCGATTTCGCCACATTGCTCCAGTGGGCTGATGAAGTCAGAACTCTTGGAATCAGAACCAATGCTGATACACCTAAAGATGCAGAGACAGCTGTCAGATTTGGAGCGGAGGGTATTGGTCTTTGTAGAACTGAGCATATGTTCTTTAGCGATGACAGAATCCTGAAAGTCAGAAAGATGATTCTGTCGACTACTATTGAAGAACGACGTGATGCACTTCAGTTTTTAATGCCATTCCAACGCGAGGATTTCATTGGAATATTCCGTGAAATGGGCGAACGTCCTGTAACCATCAGGTTACTTGATCCACCTCTTCATGAATTCCTTCCGCACAAAGAGGATGACATGAAAAGGCTCGCTAAAGATCTCGACATGAGCTATGCAATCGTAAAGCATAAAATTGAAAACCTAATGGAAGTCAATCCTATGCTGGGTCATAGAGGATGTAGACTTGCAATCACTTATCCAGAGATATATGAAATGCAGGTTGAGGCTATTACTGAGGCTGCAATCCACTGCATAAAAAATGAAAACATCAAAGTAAAACCTGAAATCATGATTCCACTTGTTGGACACATGGCTGAATTCACAATTCTCAAGACTTTGACCAAAAAGACCGTTGAAGCTGTCATGGCCAGAGAGAACACTACTTTTGAATACAAAATAGGTACAATGATTGAAGTTCCTAGAGCAGCACTTATTGCCGATCAGATCGCTGAGGAAGCAGAATTTTTCTCATTTGGTACCAATGACCTCACACAAATGACTCTTGGTTTCTCGAGAGATGATGCTGGAAAATTCTTAGGTGAGTATATGAAGAAAGGTGTCTTTGAAAAGGATCCTTTTGAAACAATCGACCAAGAAGGTGTTGGAAAATTAATCCACATGGGCGTTGAACTCGGTAGAAAGACCAACGCTGACCTCAAAGTCGGTATATGTGGAGAGCATGGTGGTGAAACAAAATCCATAGCATTCTGTCACAAGGAAGGGCTTAATTATGTTTCATGTTCACCATATAGAGTACCAATTGCAAGACTTGCAGCAGCTCATGCAGCATTAAACAGTAAATAATCACAATCAGAGACGGGCGATACCTATCGGTATTTCCCGTCTCTTGAAAATTTAACAATTTATTTTCGACAAAAATAAAGGATTTCGTGTCTCAATGTATAATTAAGAGAGTGAGGTGATACTATGTTGCAGCTGAGATTACAACAAGAAGCATTTGAACTTGAATACTTATCTGAATTCGCACAAAAGTCAGGACAGACAAAAGGTCGTCGTCTGTTTGAGGAACCTTGCCCTGTCAGAACAGAATACCAGCGTGACCGAGACAGGATATTACATTCAAAATCATTCAGGAGATTAAAGCATAAAACCCAAGTTTTCCTGTCACCTGAAGGGGATCACTATAGAACACGATTGACTCACACACTTGAAGTATCTCAAATAGCCAGGACTAT
Organism: Bacillota bacterium; assembly: GCA_033549245.1. Lineage (GTDB taxonomy): Bacteria > Bacillota > Clostridia > Peptostreptococcales > Acidaminobacteraceae > Fusibacter_D. The sequence continues at coordinate 52,028 of JAWSUW010000003.1, forward strand.
TGCACGTGCACTCAGGTTGAATGAAGACTTGACTGAAGCCATAGCACTGGGACACGATCTTGGTCATACTCCATTTGGGCACTGTGGTGAAGAACGACTCAACAGAATTCATCCTGGTGGATTTGATCAAAATGCACAAAGTCTTAGGGTGGTAGATTTCCTTGAAAGACGCAATAAAAGTCTTCTAGGACTCAATTTGACCGAGGAAGTTAGAAATGGAATACTAAGGCACAGTGGTAAAACTTTACCGGATACTCTTGAAGGTCAGGTTGTTAAATTTTGTGATAGGATCGCTTACCTGAATCATGACATTGACGACGCAGTGAGAGCGAATGTTCTTGATCCTGGAAATATTCCGAAGCACATCATCGATGAAATTGGTGCGACTCATGGTATTAGAATCAACGCACTAATCATGGATCTCGTTGAAAACAGCGAAGGAAAACAGGTGATATCATTAAGTCATGCAAAAGAAGTCGCCTTTTTGGAACTCAGAACGTTTATGTTTGAAAATGTTTATTACAATAATGAGGCGAAAAGTGAGGAAACACGTGCAGAGCATATTGTTGAAGCACTTTATAATTATTTTCTGGAACATCCGGATCAAATGCCTGCTGAACGTTATGAGGATTACTCAAATGGTGAAGAACGTGAATCAGTCAAGGACTATGTCGCCAGTATGTCGGACCGTTATGCTGTAAATTTATATAAAGATTTATTTATTCCAAAATTTTGGCATTATTAGATTCTTTAAATTTAGACGATAAAAGAAGGATTTTAGGAATCTTTGTCGAAAATTAATAAGTAGTGAAAGTGTACGTATACCATTAGAAAGGTAAATTGATGCAAAAGAAATATGAAGGTAATATTTTTGACCATATAATTGACAATGTCAATATTGTCGATATCATTTCCAGCTATATACAAGTGGATAAATCGGGTAAGAATTATAAAGCACTGTGTCCTTTTCATAATGAGAAAACCGCTTCATTCATTATCTCCGAAGACAAGCAACTGTTTCATTGTTTTGGTTGTGGGGTTGCAGGCAATGCAATCAATTTCATAATGAATTACGAAAATTTGGATTATATTGATGCCGTAGAGTTTTTAGCTGAACGTTACAATATCGATATCTCACAATTTTCATCAGGAAGTGACAGAAAAAACACTGGTAATTTGAATCGCTATTATGATATATTAAAAGACGCGGCTATATTCTATTATAAAAATTTAAGACTTCATAAAGAAGCTCTTCAATATTTGGAAAAACGTGGTATTCAGTATGACCACATCAAGCAATTTGGTCTTGGATTTTCAAGCGATTCATGGGCAGATCTCATTAAATCGATGGGCAGCAAATATACCACTGAAGAACTTGAAAAAGTGGGCTTGATCATCCCGAACAAAGACAACACAAGTTATTATGATCGTTTTCGGGGCAGAATCATGTTTCCAATCATCAATCCCAAAGGTCGTGTTATCGGATTCGGTGGTAGGGTCATGGATGATTCATTACCGAAATACCTCAATTCACCTGAAACAGAAATTTTCAATAAAAGTAAGACCTTGTACGGACTTAATCTAGCCAAGAATCATCAGAACAGCAAGAAAGAACTCATTATTGCAGAAGGCTATATGGATGTCATCGCACTTCATCTTTACGGGTTCACCAATGCGGTCGCCACCCTCGGCACTGCACTCACAGCGGATCACGCAAGATTGATGAGAAGGTATGCCGATGAAATCATCATATGTTATGACTCTGATTTTGCAGGTCAAAAGGCTGCGCTCAGAAGTTTGGATATTTTACAGGGAATCATTGACAAGGTCCGTATTGTCGTATTAGGTGAGAACATGGATCCTGATGATTTTCTGAAGAAATACGGCGTAGAGGCATTCCAGGAGAAACTCGATACAGCTGTTTCTGGTACTGAGTTTAGAATAAACACCTTAAAACAAGGGTATAACCTTAAAGACGAACAATCCAAAGTGGAGTTTCTTTCCAAGGCTGTCGTAATCATCTCCCAAGTTCCAAATGCATTTGAGAAAAATCTTTATGTCGAGAAACTAGGAGAAATGTTGGACGTCAACACTGAAATGATTGCCAGGGAAGTATTCAAGGATCATTATAATTCCAGAGATCACTATGGCTTTCATAACAAAGAAAAGAAAAATAAGGCCATACCAAAAATCGCAAGTGATAAAAAACGTTATCTAGAAAATCAACTGATTGCTTATTTCATCCATAAATATGAAAGTATATCAACCGAACAGAAAAATATGATTCGGCACTTTAAATTTTCAGATGAAATGCAAGAAGTATTTGATTATATATTTGAGTATTTCAATCATCACGAATCGTTCTCAAGGCAACATATCATAGAAGATGCAGATTTATCCATATCGACAAAGGTACTTGATGTTCTTCAGCTCCACATAGAAGATATCGAAGAAATCGATTTGGATCTTGTTATTCACAATATTATAGTCATGACACTTGATGAAGAGATTGAAGCACTAAAACTGACACTTAAAAATTCAAGCACATTAGGCGAACTACAAAGAGAGATTCATCAAAAAATGTTGATGAAACAAGAGCTTACCATGAAAATGCGTCAGCATAAATTTAAAAACTGAAAGGAGGCACTTCAATTGAATGATAAATTGAATGCCAAGAACCAAGAAATCGTAAAAGCGTTAATTAAAAAAGGAAAGAAAACAGGCACTTTAACCTATACCGAAATTCAGGACAAGCTATCTGAACTCGAGATAGATAAAGACCAAATCAACGAGATTTACGATTCTTTTTCAGCAATGGGTGTCACCATAATCTCTGAAGAGGATGAAGAAAATGATATTGATGAAATAGATGAAGTTGATCTTGAAGACCTTGAAGATATTGAAGATATTGATGACCTTGATGACCTTGATGATTTGGATGATCTTGACAAATTGGACCGTTCAGACGAAGAAGATGAGGAAGAGGACAAGGAAAAGATTATTGACATCTCTGTTCCAAAGGGAATCAATATCGATGATCCAGTGCGTATGTATCTTAAAGAGATTGGTGAAGTCGCGCTTTTATCAGGTGAAGAAGAAGTTGATCTCGCGAAACGTATGGCAACTGGTGATGAAGATGCCAAGAAAAAGTTGTGTGAAGCGAATTTACGTCTGGTTGTCAGTATTGCCAAGAAATATGTTGGAAGAGGCATGTTGTTCCTTGATTTGATTCAAGAAGGTAACCTTGGATTGATTAAAGCCGTTGAAAAATTCGACTGGACCAAAGGATTCAAATTTTCAACATATGCGACATGGTGGATTAGACAAGCTATCACTAGAGCTATCGCAGATCAAGCTCGTACAATCAGAATCCCGGTTCATATGGTTGAAACCATTAATAAATTGATTCGTGTTCAAAGACAACTGCTGCAAGAACTCGGAAGAGAACCTCTCCCTGAAGAGATTGCAAAAGAAATGGACATGACTGTCGATAAAGTCAGAGAAATCCTAAAAATCGCTCAAGAACCAGTTTCCCTTGAAACACCAATCGGTGAAGAGGAAGATTCTCATCTTGGCGACTTTATCCCAGATAATGCTGCACCGGCTCCAGCTGATGCAGCAGCATTCTCCATGCTCAAAGAGCAGTTGATGGAAGTGCTTGAAACGCTGACACCGCGTGAGCAAAAAGTACTTAAATTGAGATTTGGTCTAGAAGATGGACGTGCAAGAACACTTGAAGAAGTAGGGAAGGAATTCGATGTGACCAGAGAACGTATTCGTCAAATCGAGGCAAAAGCCCTAAGAAAATTAAAACATCCAAGTAGAAGTAAAAAGCTCAAGGATTATTTAGAATAAGATTTTCCAGTCTAGTATGATGCCTTGCATCCAATCTGGACTGGTTTTTTTTAATATATCGTAAAGGAAGTATAATATGATCAAATATAAATTATCTGGTCGACTGAGTATGCTGGCAAAACTGGCAGATGCGTCACACAGATTAGCTGATATCGGTACGGACCATGGTTATTTGCCATTACATTTGCTCGAAAAAGGAAATGTGGAACACTGCATCCTATGTGATATCAATTTGGGACCTCTTGAAAATGCAAAACGTTCATTTAGAGAAGCGGACTTTTCAGATCAAACAGAATTCAGGTTGGGGTCGGGGATAGAGCCACTAGAGTTTTCAGAGGTGGATACTGTTGTGATTGCAGGCATGGGGGGCGGATTGATCATAGACATTTTGTCTAAGGATCTACAAAAGTCAAAATCATTTGAAAAATTTCTTTTACAGCCGATGACAGAACAAGATGTCTTAAGACAGTGGTTGCTGGGTCATGGATTCAGAATTAACAGCGATTATTATGTCCATGAAGGGTCAAAGTATTACGAGATTATTGAAATATCGCATCATGAAAATGATTCAACATTTCAAGTTCATGATATTTCAAATGATTTGGAATTTGGATACAAAATCACAAAAGGCAATAGAGACGAATACATTAGATTTTTACTTTACCGACGACACAAATATGAAATGATCATGAAACAACTGGAGAAAAGCAATTCACAGGGGACAAAACATGATGAGTGTATGAGCAAACTCAATTTGATAGATTCCATTTTACGGAAAGTAAAGGAGGAAGACCTATGATGACATCAGTCAACAAGATTTTGAAAATTATTGATCAAATCGCACCATTTGAAACTGCGGATTCTTGGGATAATGTTGGATTGCTTGTCGGTAATGAGAATCAAGTTGTCAATCGTATCCTGATTGCTCTCGATCTTACGGAAGAAGTACTCAAAGAAGCCATTGAAGAAGGATTTGATCTGATCGTAACCCATCACCCGATTATTTTTAGTCCCTTAAGAAAGATAACCACTGCTGATCGGATTGGTAAAATATTGATTGAAGCCATTCAAAATGAGATTGCTGTTATTGCGGCACATACCAATTTGGACAAAGTATTTTCAAATGGAATCAATCGTTACTTGGCGGATTCTCTGGAACTTGAACATCTTCAAATTTTGATTCCTGAAGGAGAAAAGTTGGGTTATGGACATGGTATTGTTGGAAATCTTGGTAGCGTATTGACATTTGAAGAATTCATTTCAAAAGTTAAAAATGTCTTTCAAATTGATCAATTGAAAGTTT
>JAWSUW010000004.1:0-47676 GCA_033549245.1 Bacillota bacterium
TGAAAGAATTGATTGAAAACAACAGATCTTATTGTGAACATGGGAAAGTGGCCAATTACATACCAGAGCTTGGAAAGACAAGAAAGGATTTGCTTGGGATTTCTGTCTATGATATAGAAGGCAACCTCTTTCAAGCAGGAGATTTTGAACATAAATTCACACTTCAAAGTATCTCGAAACCCATCGTTCTTATGTTGGCATTACTGGATAACGGGGAGGATATTGTTTTTGGAAAGGTGGGAAAAGAGCCGACTGGTGATCCTTTCAATTCAATTGTACGTTTAGAGACCTTCAATGAACACAAGCCGCTCAATCCAATGATCAATGCCGGAGCTATTTCAGTTTCAGGACTTATTCACGGAGCGAGTCCTGCTGAAAAGACCAGACGAATACTTGAGTTCATCAGAAGAATAACACATAATGATGGATTGCAAATCAACGAGGCGGTATTTCAATCAGAGCTAAAAACCGGTGATAGAAACAGGTCCATGGCATATTTCTTAAAAGATTTCGGAAATCTTGGTGGAAATGTGGACGAGATTCTCGAAGTCTATTTTAAGCAATGCTCGATTGAAGTCACATCGAAGGAACTGGCGTATATTGGAGCGTTATTGGCTCGAAATGGCAAAGATCTTTTGACTGGAGAGCAAGTATTTCCACTGAGGTATTGCCACATTGTAAAATCCTATATGGCCACATGTGGAATGTATGATGGTTCAGGTGAGTTCGCAATCAATGTCGGCGTTCCTGCGAAAAGTGGCGTTGGCGGTGGAATTATGGGAACTGTGCTCAATCGAATGGGCATTGGAGTTTTTGGTCCGGCACTTGATCAAAAAGGCAATAGTTTTGTCGGACTTCGAATACTTGAACAATTATCTGAAGAATTGTCGCTGAGTATTTATTGATAAGATTGAGGTGTTGGCACCATGATTAAAAAAATGATTGGAATTGTTATATTGTTGGCAATGGTCATAACCGGATGTTCAAATGATCGGTTTGCCATTAAATCGGACAATCCACCGGATCAAGGATTGTCTGTATATTTGCCTACTGCAGAATACGAGTTTTTGGGTGAAGGCGGATATTATCATTACTATAAAACGATCAAAACCGAAGAACTTGAGGATCGTATTTTAGTCACCATTTCAGGTGAAGTCAAAGACAATTCCAAAAGTACCACAAAGAACGATCATGGTTTTCAAACTGAAATCTGGATTGATAGAGAGAAGATGGTTCAGAAAAGTACCGGAAAAATGCTGAACGAGTCTGATTTCGATCGCTTGATTCTGCTCAAAACGCCTATTGCTGAAGACGCAACTTGGGAATTTGATACTAATGACAAATTTGGTGAAAAGCATGTCGTGACTGGAAGAATCATTGAAATTGATGATGAGACCGGAATTGTTGAAGTTGAATATACGACTGAAGCTGGAAATTATGAGAAAAGAACTTTTATGAAGAACCATGGAACCACTTCATTTATCAAACAACTCGCTTACAAGGATGCAGTAACGTATACGGGATACCATATGAATCAAGTTGAAGCTGTCCAAAATGAAGAGCAAGATGGAGATTTGAAATATGATAGGCTTGAAGTTGTTGAAATCGATTATGAATTGTATCAACTTATTGATGGATTCAATATTCGCTGGGTGAATTATATAAAAAATATCGACCAAGCCCTGATGGAATTGATCGATATGGATTCAAATGCTTATTTAAAAGTTTTAGCCATCAAGGAGGAATCCATAGAACTCGATGAGTATCTAGGTTTCAAACCTTATAAAATCGAAAGCATAGATGATGTAATCTTGATTTGCGTGATGGAAAAATTTATAGTCGATGGTGATAAAAATCATTACAATACTATTTGCTATGAAGTGATCAAAGAAAAGGATGGATTTTTTATATCTGATTTTTATTCGACCAATCCATAGAACGGTTATTTCAAAATGGGTACATTTCCTTTATAAGAAACTTTGTTTCTACCTGTATTTTTAGAATCATAAAGCCCTTTGTCTGCAACTTCCAATAGGGCAGTCACGTTTTTACCATCAAAGGGATAGGTTGCTATTCCCATTGAAATTGTAAATGATGGCGAGGATTTTTTCATGATGCCAACCCGGATTCGATCACAGATTTCAAAAGCCATAGGTGCATTGACATTTGGAAGGACCAGCAGGAACTCATCGCCACCGTATCTTCCTAGAGCATCGGTTTTCCTGTTCTGTGAAATGAATGCGGTTGCAAGTTGCCTGAGACATTCGTCACCGACTATGTGTCCTTTGGAATCATTGATGTTTTTAAAGAAATCAATATCGAAAAAGGCGACTGAGAAAATTTTTACATCGGGATCGTTGATCATAGATGTAATTGTGTTCATGATGCTATTACGATTCAAAGCTTTGGTAAGGGGATCACGAGATGATTTTTCTCTTATGTTTTCAACATGATCTACCATGAGTGAGGTTCTTTTTTTGCTTTCAAAGTCCACGACACGTTCAAATTTATTTTCCAAATCATTCAATCTCTTGGCCTTGAGTGTCATTTCTTTTGTAAAAATATGTGAGGTTAAACCGATATCCGCAATTTGATAAATTATAAGTAAGAAAGTTCCAACGGTCATATAGTAGTAATTGTTGCTTATGTTGAGCATCAAAACCCCAAAGAATGCGAAGAACTGGATTTCAATGAATTCTTTATGTGTCTTGTCCGGTAATTGACGGTAAAGGACCAGTACTCCGAAAGAGACCAGTGCGATGAGTACAATCAACATCCAATTCAAGAGTATTGATGGTAATATGAACTGATTGATCAGTGCAATGAATATAAATATCGAGGTGAGCAAACCAAGTGACAGCAAAACAGAATCAGGTTGTTTTCTCAGTAGGAAATGTCCCACCAATTGCATGAGATATAAAGCCATCAGAGCATATTTGAAAATTGTGAACTCTGTCACTGGCATTGATAGTCTTGAGGTAGCCAGTACGACAAAAAAAGGTATAAAATCAAATATTCTGGTGATTTTCCTGGTGTTGTTTGGTTTGAATCCTATCAAATGCATGATGAAACTGACTAAGAAAAGTGAAGCGCTGATGTAGATACTATTGATTTGATCCATATTTTCCTCCTGATTGTTTCCATATACAACATAGTATAAGAAAAAACCACAAATATCAATGGATTATTTTGACTAAACAGAACGCTTAAGTTATAATTTAATAGAATTTAAAATCAATTAATATTGATATAGATTGGAGGCAAAGCATGGAAAACATTCGCATTAAAGAGTTATATCAAGATCCATTGGCTTATGAGAATCGAGACATACTAATTTCAGGTTGGATCAGAACGAGTCGGGCATCTAAAACATTTGGATTTGTCGAGTTAAATGATGGTACCTATTTTAAAAATATCCAAATTGTATACGATGAACATCTGAAGAATTTTGAAGAGATATCAAAATTATCAATAGCATCAGCAATCATCATTAAAGGTAAAATGATAATGACACCTGATGCAAAGCAGCCTTTTGAAATTTTGGCGTCAGAAATCGAGGTTGAGGGGTATTCCACACCGGATTATCCACTACAGAAAAAAAGACATACTATGGAATATCTCAGAACAATAGCTCACTTACGTCCTAGAAGTAATACATTTTCAGCCGTATTTAGAGTGAGATCTGTTGCTGCGTATGCTGTTCATAGATTTTTCCAAGATAGAGGATTTGTTTATGTCCACACACCAATCATAACTGGTAGTGATGCAGAAGGTGCGGGAGAAATGTTCAGGGTTACGACACTTGATCTTGAAAATGTGCCGAAGAACGAAGAAGGTAAAGTGGATACCACTGAGGACTTCTTCGGTAAAGAGTCCAATTTGACTGTCAGTGGTCAACTAGAAGCTGAGACATTTGCTTTGGCATTTAGAGACGTATATACATTTGGTCCAACTTTTAGAGCTGAAAATTCAAATACAAAACGTCACGCTGCAGAATTTTGGATGATAGAACCTGAAATCGCATTTGCCGATTTGTCTGACAACATGAAGTTAGCGGAAGACATGGTTAAATACATCATCGATTATGTTCTTAGAGAATGTCCTAATGAAATGGAATTCTTCAATGAACGAATTGACAAGGGATTACTTGAGCGTTTGAATCATGTCATTAATTCTGATTTTGTTAAAGTGACATATACTGAAGCTGTTGAAGCTCTGAAAAATTCAGGTCATGAATTTGAATATCCAGTTTTCTGGGGAGCGGATCTTCAAACCGAACATGAAAGATACCTCACGGAAGTCATATATAACAAACCTGTTTTTGTAATCAACTATCCAAAAGAAATCAAATCTTTCTATATGCGTATGAATGACGACCAAAAGACTGTTGCAGCCATGGATCTCTTGGTTCCTGGAGTAGGCGAGTTGATTGGTGGTTCACAAAGAGAGGAAAGACACGATTTGCTTCTTGGTCGTATCCATGAGATGGGGCTTGAGGAACAGGATTATTGGTGGTATCTTGAACTCAGAAAATATGGTGGCACACGTCACGCCGGATATGGACTCGGTTTTGAGAGAATGATCATGTACCTGACAGGCATGGGAAATATCAGAGATGTCGTTCCATTTCCAAGAACAGTTAAAAACGCTGAATTCTAGAACGCTTAAGGCATATCAAATTCATTTTGATATGCCTTTTTTGTTTCCAGTGCGTCTAAACGGGTAAAATCTTTCCAAAGGGGGCATACTCATGAAAGTATTGATTGTCGATGACAGTAAAATGAATATTAAAATTGCCGAAGATTGTCTGATGGAATATCGTGTGGTTGAGGAGATTAAATCGTGTTTGAGCGGTGAGGAAGCACTTGAAATCCTAAAAAACGAGAAGATCGACCTCGTTTTGCTTGACATTGTAATGCCTGGACTTACAGGTGTGGATCTGCTTAAAATAATGAAACATGAAAAATGGCTGGACCAAACTGACGTAATCATGTTGACCACTGTGGATGACCTACTTGTGCTCAAGGAATGCTTTGAGCTTGGAGCGACGGATTACATACAAAAGCCGTTTAACAAAATTGAATTTGCAGCAAGAGTGAAGTCTGTCCTAAAAGAAGCTGAGAGTGAAAGGAAACTGGTCCGCGCACTTGAGTTGCTGGAAAAGCAAAATATAGAACTTCTTAGAGTCAACAAAGCACTAAAAGAGGCACAGAATTATTTGATCGAAAAGGAGAAAATGACTGCAATAGGCGAGTTGATAGAAGGTCTTGTTCATGAAATTGAGATGCCACTTGGAAAACTTGAAAAAGAACTCAACAGATCTGGATGAGCATATCTCACCAAATACAGTATTGAATATTAAGAACAACTTAATTGAAGGCTTCAGTGACACCACGGATCAGATTATTAAGATCAAGAAATTGATAGGTACACTTGGCAACTTTTCAAAAGATTCCAAAAAAGATTCACGCACTTCCGCCAAACTCAGCGAATTGATTGAGGAAGTCCTATTGATGATCAATAGCGAAATCAAAACTATACATTCGGTGGAAAAGCAATATAATGACCATAGTAGAATCATTTGCAATAAAGGGGAAGTCAAACAAGCTATCATGAACATTCTAATCAATGCGATCCATGCAGTGAAAGATGTCAATGAAAGCAAAATTGTTATTCATACGATCGAGACAGAAGATTCTGTGATTTGTGACATCAAGGACAATGGTATAGGCATTTTGGATGAAGATAAAGACAACGTGTTCGACCCATTCTTTACTACTAAACCCAAAAATGAGAACATGGGGTTGGGGCTTAGTATCGCTTATGATATTATTGTTGGCAAGCATAATGGTCAATTGGAGCTTGATAGCAATCGCAACAGGGGTACCCAATTCTCATTGGTATTCAATAAATAATAGGCGCAATCTTATTGGACTCGATGCTTGAGTCCATTTTTATTGTGTTTATCATTCAAATGTTATACGATGAGATTGCAATAGAAATTGGGAGGTAGCAAATGGAGCAACATAGGGCAATATTGTATATTGTGACTGCAATTAATGTACTTGCGCTTGTAACAATGGGCATCGACAAGATGCTTGCAATTAAGAGGAAGCGTAGAATTCCTGAGATCACTTTGTTGCTTATTGCCTTATTGGGTGGCGGTGTGGGCTTTACACTTTCAATGGTTATGTTCAGACACAAATTATCTAAGGCAAGATTTCGAATCATAGCTGGTGTGTCGGTTATATTCTACTGGGCAGTGTTGTTTGCGTATATCTATGAGACGAGTGCAATATTTAAGTTTTATTAAAATGTTTTTGTGAATGTTTTGTTTTACTATGTACCACATTGTTGTAAAATAGAGTTGGTTGGCATATTTGTACACGAATAATTTTTTTAAGGGGAGTAACTAATGAAAAAGATTTTGATTACAGGCGCATCAGGCCAAATCGGTACGGAATTGACGGAACTTCTAAGAAGAACTTACGGTGTTGACAATGTTGTGGCTTCAAGCAGAAGCTTTGCAAAAAACGAGACTGTCGAAAAAGATGGAATCTTTGAATTGGTGGATGTAACCGATGGCAAGAGATTACATGAAGTTGTCAAAAAATATAATATAGATACAATCATGAATTTAGCAGCTATTTTGTCAGCGATCGGAGAGAAAAATCCTCAACTTTTATGGGATGTCAACATGAATGGTCTGTACAATTGCCTTGAAGTTGCCCGTGAGACAGGATCAATGGTATTTACACCGAGTTCCATAGCGGCGTTCGGACCTTCCACTCCTAAGGATCTTACTCCACAAGATACAATTCAAAGACCATCTACCATTTATGGTGTTTCAAAGGTCGCAGGAGAATTATTATGCGATTATTACTACAATAAATTTGGTGTGGATACCAGAGGTGTCAGATTTCCTGGCTTGATTTCTTACGCTGCGCTTCCTGGTGGTGGAACGACGGATTATGCTGTTCACATCTATTATGAGGCACTGAAAAATAAAAAGTTCACATGCAACCTTAATTCAGAAACATACATGGACATGATGTACATGCCGGATGCATTGGATTCAATTCTTCAATTGAGCGAAGCGGATCCGTCAAAACTCATTCATAGAAATGCGTTCAATATCACAGCTATGAGCTTCTGTCCAGAAGACATAAAAAATGAAATCACTAAGCATATTCCTGAATTTGTAATGGATTATGATGTTGATCCAATTAAACAGGAGATCGCCAATTCGTGGCCAAACTCACTTGATGACAGTGATGCCAGAAAAGAGTGGGGATGGAAACCTAATTACAATTTAGAGACTATGACAATTGATATGCTTGAGAAACTCAAAATCAAACTGAATTTGTAAAGTGGTCTTAAAATCGACGATAATATGTTTATAATGATTTATCATGAGACATAAATGGAGGTTTTTATATGAATCAAATTATTCAATGTGTTCCCAATTTCAGTGAGGGAAGAGATCTTGAGAAAATCGAAAGTATCATATCCGCTTTTAGAGGTAAAAATGGTGTCAAACTATTGGATTATAGTAATGATGAGGATCATAACAGATTGGTCGTCACAGTTGTAGGTGAAAAAGAGGCACTTAAAGTTGCTGTTCTTGAAGCTGTTGGTACTGCGGTGAAACTGATTGATCTTACTAAACATGAGGGACAGCATCCTCGTATGGGAGCTGTTGATGTTATTCCGTTCATTCCAATTAAAAACGCTACAATGGATGAGTGCGTCGAACTCTCGAAAGAAGTAGCAAAGCTTTTATATGAAACTTATGACTTACCATGTTTCTTATATGAGAAATCAGCTTCGACATCAGCGAGAGAAAACCTTGCTGCTCTTAGAAAAGGTCAGTTTGAAGGGATGTCTGAAAAAATAAAAGATGAAGCTTGGAAACCTGATTTTGGTACAAAAATTCATCCTACAGCAGGTATTGTGGCGGTAGGAGCAAGAATGCCACTCGTGGCATTCAATGTTAATCTTGCTACAAATGATCTTGAAATCGCGGGCAAAATTGCGAAGAATGTGAGACATTTGAGTGGTGGATTGCGTTATTGCAAAGCTATTGGCATAGACCTTGAAGAACGAGGCATCGTACAAGTTTCGATGAATATGACAGACTTCACAAAAACACCGCTATATCGCGCATTTGAACTTGTAAAGATTGAAGCTAAACGTTTTGGCGTTTCAGTTGTCGGCAGTGAAATCATAGGACTTGTTCCGATGGATGCACTTATTGGTACCGCTGAGTATTATTTAGGTGTCGAAGCGTTTTCATATGATCAGGTTCTTGAAAAAAGAATTATGGAGTAAGCGATGAAAAAAGGAAATCTAATCATAATCAATGCAAACGAAATAGTTACATGTAGCGGGTTTAAAGGTAAATCCGGTACTGCGATGAGTGACCTGAATGTGATTAATAACGGATCAATCGTCGTCGAAAACGGTGTCATAACAAAAGTCACTAAAGATGTTTTGGATGTCAAAGAGTATGAGGCAAAAGGTTTCGAAATCATCGATGCCACTGATCGTTGTGTTCTACCGGGATTTGTAGATTCACATACACATCTGGTATTTGGCGGATATCGTGAGCAGGAATATAACTGGAGACTTGAGGGTCAAAGTTATATGGATATCATGTCTAAAGGCGGAGGTATAATAAATTCCGTTAAAGGTACAAAAAATGCTTCTGAAGAAGAACTGATCAAAGTTGGCATCAAACGTTTAAACTCAATGACAGGATTTGGAGTGACTACTGTCGAGGGAAAAAGTGGCTATGGACTCGATTTGGATACTGAGATCAAGCAACTGGAAGTCATGAGAAAACTCAATGAAATTCATTCTCTGGATATTGTCACAACATTCCTTGGACCACATGCAAGACCGGCTGAATACAAAACCGATCCAGACGCTTTTATAGATTTTATGATCGACACAGTTCTTCCGGTTGTGGATGAAAGAGGACTTGCTGAATTCGCTGATATTTTTTGCGAAGAAAATATCTTTTCTGTTGAACAATCCAGGCGATTTCTCAGTGCGGCTAAAGCACGTGGATTCAAACTCAAAATCCATGCGGATGAAATCGTTCAGATAGGTGGGGCTGAACTCGCTGCTGAACTTGGTGCATTTTCCGCGGATCATTTGCTTCAGGCATCTGACGCTGGAATAATTGCGATGAGAGATGCTGGAGTGGTTGCCACCATACTGCCGTGTACTGCTTTTTCCCTGAAGGAATCCTATGCAAGAGCAAGAACGATGATCGATCAGGATTTGGTTGTTGCATTAGCTACTGATTTTAATCCAGGAAGCTGTTTCACTGAGTCCATACCTCTTTTAATCGCACTTGCAACCAATCAAATGGGAATGTCCATTGAAGAGACAATTACAGCACTCACAATCAATGGTGCAGCGGCACTTGATAGAGCGGATAGGATCGGTAGCATCGATGTTGGTAAAAGAGCCGATATTGTAATCCATGAGTTCCCAACTTATAAATTTTTGCCTTATCACATAGGCGTTAGCACGGTTGAAAAAGTAATAAAAAATGGTGTGTTGATCCTTGATAAATTCAATGATCAGCCTTATTGATGACGCTAAGGGAGGTTACAATGCTTAAAGATATGAATTTACAGGATTTTTTAAATCAAACAGCATCCAATGAGCCTGTTCCTGGTGGTGGAAGTGTTGCAGCATTGTCTTCAGCGCTGGCTTCATCATTGGCGGCAATGGTTGCCAATTTAACGGTTGGAAAGAAGAACTATGAGGATGTTTCTGATGAAATGGTGATCATTGCTGAACAGATGATTGCATTTAAAAGTGAGTTTGTTGAACTGATCGATAAAGATGCAAGTTCGTTTGACGGTGTCATGAAGGCGTTTAAACTGCCTAAGGATACTGATGAGGAGAAAGCCGAGCGTACGAGACAAATTCAAACAGGGATGAAATATGCGGCTTCTGTACCTCTTGAAGTTGCAAAGAAAACCAGTGAACTGTTTGATTCCATAGAGGTCTTGGTGGTCAAAGGCAACCAAAACGCTCAAACAGATGCATTGGTGGCTGGAATGATGGCTAGAACTGCAATTTTGTCCGCCCTTTACAACGTAAAGATCAACCTTGGTTCCATCAAAGATGAGGCGTTTGTGGAGAGTGTAGGCGCAGAAGTGAAAAAACTTGAAAAAATGGCTGTTGAAAGAGAACAAAAAGTACTTTCGTTGTCTTCACTGTAATAAATCAGACCACCTCAACCGAGGTGGTCTTTTGTTTGATAAATTTTAATAATTGAAGTATAATTAGATTATTAAACTTTAGGAGATGAGTATATGTATAAAGTAGTCGGTGACAGCAGTACAGAAGTGGATCAGTCATTTCTTGACCTATATCCTACAACAATAGTACCTTTTAAATTGTATTTGGATGGTGTCGAGTACGTGGATGATAGCAATCTGGATGTTGACCAATTTGTCGAAACAATGAAAAAATCTCAAGATCTACCTAAATCGGCTTGTCCATCACCTAATGATTTTCTTGAGCAATTTGAAGGTGAGGAAGTAGAAATCTATATTGTCACCATTTCATCAAAATTGAGTGGAACTTACAATAGTGCGATGGTAGCAAAACAACTCTACGAGTCAGAAAATCCTGGAAAAAAATTCATTCATATATTTGACTCGCTTGGTGCAGCAGCAGGTGAGACGCTTGTCACACGCATGATACATGAGTTCAAAAAACAAAATCTTGTAAAGGATGAGCTTGTGTCTGAAGTGTCCCGTTTTATTAGTGATATGTCTGTAATGTTCATATCCGAGTCACTGGATAACCTGATCAAGAATGGTAGAATTTCCAAATGGAAAGGATTGATTGCATCTACCTTGAATATTTTACCGATTATGGGGGCTGATGAGAACGGTGAAATCAAGCTGGTTGAAAAAGTTCGTAATTCCAACAAAGCCTATGTTCGTTTGATTGAAATCATGCAGGATGGAATCGTAAAAAATGGCAAAAAGATTGTAGCCATCACACATGTTGGAAACTGGGAAAGAGCCAATCAAATCAAAGAGGAAATTTCTAAGATTTCACATGTTGATGAAATCATCAATTTGAAGTGTGCAGGACTATCGTCGCTTTACGCTGACAAAAAGGGCATTATAGTGGCTTTTTAAGCAAAAAACATACCATCGAGAGACATTGGAGCCTTCCAATGTCTTTTTTTCATGCAATTATTAAACTTTATGATAAGGTTTCAAATTTTTAAATAAATTTCACAAATTGATGCGGGACAAATATTGTTATTAATTAGATAAAATGATATGATAATCATGATTCAAAAATATATTTTTGAGGTGATATTAATGCATAAAAGACTATTTATCCCAGGTCCTGTGGATGTCAGAGAAGATGTTCTCCAAAAAATGGCAACTCCACAAATTGGTCACAGAACGAAAGAGGCTTCTGCGCTCCAAAGAAGTATCTCCGACAAAATGAGGAAGTTAATGTATACCGAAAATGAGATTTTACTTTCTACATCTTCGGGAAGTGGTTTGATGGAAGGTGCAGTTAGATCATGCACTAGAAAAAGAGCTGCAATTTTTTCAGTAGGTGCTTTTGGCGACAGATGGTATGAAATGGCTACAAGCAATAATGTTCCGGCTGATATATTCAAGTCAGAACTTGGCAAACCGACTACACCTGAAATGGTTGAAGAAGCATTATCAACTGGAAAATACGATTTGGTGACAATAACTCACAACGAAACTTCAACTGCAATCATGAATCCTGTAGAAGAAATCGCGGAAGTCATGAAGAAATATCCAGACGTGATTTTCTGTATGGATACTGTAAGTTCAATGGGTGGCACTAAAATTGAAGTGGATAAATTAGGTGTGGATATTTGTATCACTTCAACACAAAAGTGTCTTGGATTACCAGCAGGTTTAAGTATTTGTTCCATATCTATGAAAGCAGTTGAAGCTGCTAAAGAAGTTCCACACAGAGGCCTTTATTTTGACTTGTTGTCTCTTTATGAGTACATTCAAAAGAAGGATTATCAATATCCATCTACACCATCACTAGCTCATATGTTCGCACTTGACTACCAACTTGACAACATCATGGCGGAAGGTCTTGAAAACCGTTTCAATAGACACCTTGAAATGGCAAAATTCACACGTGCTTGGGCTGAAAAGCACTTCGAAATGCTTGCAGAAGAAAAATACGCATCCAATACTTTGACTACTATTAGAAATACTAGAGAAATCAGTGTTTCGGATCTCAACAAAGAACTTGGAAAACGTGGTTATATGATTTCAAACGGATATGGCAAATTGAAAGATGTGACTTTCAGAATCGCTCATATGGCAGATACTCAAATGGATGATCTTAAAGTATTGCTCGAGACAATTGAGGAAATTTTAGGCTTATAATCAAACATACCTCGGGGCAATTGTTGAACAATTGCCTCATTTTATGAATTTGGAGGCGAGGAAATGCAATTGAAAATATTGGCTAATGACGGTATGGATAAAAGTGCTGTTGATGCATTGGTAGCACTTGGCCATAGTGTTGACACCAACCATTATGATGGTGAGGCTCTGGTTGAGCAAATGAGAGCATCTAATGTTATCGTAATCCGCTCTGCAACAAAAATCAGAAAAGATCTTATTGATCAAGTCAAAGATAGTGAACTCAAATTGATGATCAGAGCTGGGGTCGGAATCGACAACATCGATCATGTCTATGCTGAGGAAAATGGTTTTACAGTTAGAAATACCCCTAATTCAAGTAGTGCCGCAGTAGCGGAACTTGCAATTGGACACATGTTCTCTGTAGCGCGCTTTATTCATATATCCAATGTAACAATGAGAAATGGTGAATGGAATAAGAAACACTATACAGGTGTGGAACTTTCAGGAAAAACATTGGGCCTTATAGGTATGGGCAGAATTTCTTACGAGGTTGCTGTCAGAGCGACGGCACTTGGCATGAAGGTAGTTTATACTAACAGACGAGGAAAGCTTGAGCAGTACGATAAGTTCGAGTACATGACTATGGAAGACCTTTTGAAGAATGCTGATTTTATATCACTTCATATACCATTTGACAAAAATTTAGGACCTACAATCAAAAAAGAGCAATTCGACATGATGAAAGATGGCGTTTATCTAATAAACACAGCACGTGGTGGCGTAGTCAGCGAATCGGATCTACTAGATGCGCTGAATAGTGGAAAAGTCGCCGGTGCCGGTATTGATGTATTTGAAGAGGAACCAACGAAGAATGAAGCTTTAATCAATCACCCTAAAGTTTCTGCGACACCGCACATAGGTGCATCAACTGGTGAAGCGCAAGAACGAATCGGTGAGGAGACCATATCTGTTATAACAAAATTCTTTAATTTATAAAATGGAGGTGCACTAGTGGCAGTTGTTAGACCTTTTAAAGGCATATTACCTAAGCAGGAACTTGTGGAACAAGTGGCATGTTTGCCATATGACGTTATGAATCGTGCAGAAGCGAAAGAAATGGCAGAAGGCAATCCTTATTCTTTCTTGCACGTAGTAAGATCTGAAATAGATCTTCCAGACTCTGTGGGCGATTATGACAAGTTGGTTTATGAGACATCAAGAAAGACTCTTGATCGATTTATATCGGAAGAAATCATGACGAGCGATGACAAAGCAAATTATTACATTTATCGCCAATTGATGAATGGTAGAGTTCAAACTGGTATTGTTGCATGTACATCAATTGACGACTACATCAATGACACCATTAAAAAGCATGAATTCACAAGACCTACTAAAGAAGTGGATAGAATCAATAACTTTGACTATTGCGATGCCAATACTGAACCTGTATTTTTAACTTACAGAAAAAATGATAAGATCAATGTTATTGTCAATGATTGGATCAAGTTCCACATGCCAATGTACAATTTTACGTCAGATGATCAAATCACTCATATCTTTTGGAGATTGGATGATTCTGAACTTGTATCACAAATTGAGAACCTTTTCGAGGGAATCGAGTATCTTTATATCGCAGATGGTCATCACCGTTCTGCATCATCAGTAAAAGTTGGACTTAAGAGACGTGAAGAGTTCCCTGACTATAATGGTGCTGAAGAATTCAATTTCTTTATGGCTGTAATATTTCCAGATGAAGATTTGTTCATCATGGATTACAACCGTGTTGTCAAAGATTTGAATGGTCACACTGAAGAAGAGTTTTTGAACGCTATTTCAGAGAAGTTCGAAGTAGAAAAATTGGGTCAAGTTGAGCCATATAAGCCTATGAAAAGAGCTACATTTGGAATGTACCTTGCTGGGTCATGGTATAAGATCGAAGCAAAAAAAGGCATCTATGATGAAAATGATCCTGTAGATCGTTTGGATGTTTCAATCCTTCAAAAGAATTTGTTGGATCCAATTTTAGGAATTGAAAACCCTAGAACGGATAACAGAATTGACTTTGTTGGTGGTATCAGAGGACTTGGAGAACTTGAGAAAAGAGTTCAAAACGGTTTCGCTGTTGCATTTTCAATGTATCCTACAACAATGGATGATTTGATTGGAATCGCAGATGCAGGAGAGGTAATGCCTCCTAAGTCAACATGGTTTGAACCGAAACTTAGATCTGGTCTTTTTGTACACAGATTGTTCTAATATCAAAAAAAAGCTACTTTCGACTCATCGAAAGTAGCTTTTTTTTAGTGTTCATCCAAAATGATCAGGTTTCTTCTATACTCTAGGTATAATTTTGTCAGCATGGACATTTGTGCATTCATTTCAATTTGAAGATTGGATGCTACTGAGTAATTGCAGCTATCAAGTGCATCTCGTATTTGAGAGAAAATTGACTTTGTATGCATGGAATCTTTCATAAGATTGTGCTTGATATTGCTTATGCGCTCCCAATTCACAATATCCAAATCTGTAATTTCATTTTCGTCATGCAATTTCTTCAATCTGCGTATTATTCTTGTATTTGTTGGAATAATTCTCTCTTTGAGCTCTGTTGACCATTCGTCCAGCATGAAAGCTTTGTAAGAGTTGATGATTTTAGAAGAAAAAACATCATCCTTCTTCAATATTTCAACCTTAGACACATTGGCATCAAAAGCCAACAAGTTTTCATAAACAGTTTTAGGTGGAATTCCAAACAGTGCATCTCGTTCCTCAGATGTAAAATCTTCGAAAACATCTTCCTCGCTTCTGTAAACGCGATCATACTCGAGGTAGAAATGCTCCTCACCTTGAGCCTTATTGAATCCCTTTTCAATTTCATCAAGGGATTTTCCACTTTCGAATGTCGCTTTGATCCCATCAAGGCAAGCTTGACATACTGCAGCCAGGAGTAAATATGAGTTTGAGTTTGGATTAGGTGATCTAAGTTCAAAACGAGTAGCATAAGGGTTTTTCAAATCTCTGATCAATCCAATCAGTACAGTTCTATTTCTTGAAGGAACTTCTGGTGAATGTCCGAGTGATGAAACTATACAAACTGGAGCTTCAAAGCCAGGTTTCAAACGGTTAAGACTGTCGTTGGTTGAAGAGACAAAAGGGTTGATGACTTCATAGTTTTTAAGAATGCCCATTAAAGACCCGTAGGCGATTCTTGTCATAAAATTATTTTCAATATTGAGTGGGGTGAATAGATTGATTGTTTTTCCGTTCTTCATTTTGAGTGCCGCACCCACATGATGGTGTTCGCCACTACCAGCAACGCCTTCCAGTGGTTTTGCCTGGAAAGTGACATTTAGACCATTTGCTTCAAAGACGTCTTTAATGATGTCTTTGGCTACTATTTCTTTGTCAGCTGCAATAAGAGTTTCATCATATTTCCAGTCGATTTCCAATTGTTCCATGACGTGTGTGAAGATGTTTGTACCAGCAAGTTTTGAAGTGACTCCTCCGACTTCTTTGTGTCCCATTTCAGGCTCGAAACCATAATTTTCAAGAGTCAACAATGACTTTTCCATGGCTGTACGAACTTGACCGTAAGTACGCTTCCAATATTGTTCTTTAAGATTTTGAGATGCGGAAAGTTTTTCAATATCGGTTTGCGTATCTGGTGTCTTTACCCAGAACTCAAGTTCTGTGGCGCTGGTTAAAACGACATCTTCAATATCGTCGATGCTTTCAATGCCCTTATATTCATTGATTAATTCAGGATTGTTGCGAAACAAGGCAATGATTTCAGATTTGAAATGATCTACGGCATTTTTGAGTACGCTTCTAGAGCAAACAGGATTGTTTTCATGGTAAAGAAATGAAGGAATGACTAGTGTTCCTGAATACTTGCCATCTCCAATAGGGTGTCCCATGTTGTAATCTACAATCCAATGTGAATCCATATCAGGAATCAAATCAACTTTTGCATTATTGATGGTGGCAATTTCAGGAAGATATACCGATGAACCGTCTGTCTGGATCCCGTTTCTAAAGAAATCCCCCAAATCATCAATTACCATATTTACAGGAATCTTTTCATCGGTGTGATTGTTTCCAAAATCTACAGCGAATAAAGAAACAAATTGAATTTCTGTGTGTTTCTTCAATAATGCACTTAATCTTGATGGTGATCTGTCCTCTTTTTCAATAAAGTATAAAGTGTTTCGCATTTCATCCTCCTTTAGATTGTATACATGACCTAATATAATGAATAATTATAGCATATAAAGAAAAAATGTAAAGTTTTTTTTATTGCTAAAAAACCCTACATTTATTGTATTTGTTTGTGTACACGAAGTTATTAAGTTAATTATATATAATGCATTTAAAGTTAATGTTCGTCTTTATTTGTTGTGGCGTTATAAGATTTAATCAAAACAAGTGACGTCATCACAATAATCGGTCCTGCAATCAATCCGGGAATTCCGATGAATCGATAACACGTATACATTGAAAACAGCATAATCAGGGGGTGGGTGCCAATCTTACTGCTTACAATTTTCGGTTCTATGATTTGTCGAGTCAGTGTACTCACAGCATAGATGACCAATAATACCAAAGCAGTGGAATATTCGGACATCAATGCAACTAAAATAATCCAAGGCATATAAATTATTGCAGGACCAACCATTGGGATTAAATCCACCAAAGCGACAACTAGTGCTATAAGCGGACTGAAGGGAATCCCGAGAACTGTAAGTCCAATGACTGAGATGGCGAAAGTAATTGAAATTAAAATAAGTTGAGCTTTCAAGTAGTTTTTGATGGTGCCAAATGTACTTGATTTTATATGATGAAACAATGGGGATTTAATTTTGTCTGAATTTTTTTTGATCAATGCTGAAATGTCATCGCGATCTTTGGTGAAAAAATAAAGTGACAAGAACATGAAAAACATGAAAAGGCCAACACTTGGAATTGCTTTTACAACTGAAACCACAAAATTGAGCACTGAATCCGTAAAACTTGAAATCGTCCCAATAAAAAGATCGTAAAATTGAAAAAGAATATCACTGAGCGCGATGGGATCTTCCTGCCACGGTACGTTGAGTTGGATGAGAGATGCCGATGCGGTAAACGATTGGATATTTTGTCCTATAGTGGATAAAAACTCAGAGATTCCCCTTAATGCCATAATTCCCTTATATGCGGCAAAAGAGATTCCTGTTATGAAGATGCCAATAAAAATGACAACAACTATCAGGGACAACAAGTTGACAGGTAATTTTATCTTTTCTCTGATTTTTTTTACTAAAAATGACAAAGGCTTTGAAATCGCATAAGCCAAGAGAAAAGGAATCAATATGAAAAAAAACCTGTAGCTTAACCATAAACCGGTTATGGTAAGAAATATAAAGACTGCGATAAAAGTGATTTTACTGACGAAGATGTTCATATTGACCTCCAAATCTGTCATCTGCTATGTTATAATTGTATCATAACTCAAATAATAAAATCTGTTTTCAAAAGGTGATAATTATGAAAAAATTTGATTTTCGTAGCGATACTGTAACCAAACCAACCCAATCCATGAGGGATGCAATGTATATTGCTGAAGTCGGAGATGACGTTTATGGGGATGACCCAACTGTAATTGAACTTGAAAAAATGAGCGCGAGTTTGCTAGGTAAGGAAGCTGCTTTATTTATACCCAGTGGAACCTTTGGAAATCAACTAGCATTGTTGACACATACAAAACGAGGAGATGAAGTCATTCTTGGTGATGCTTGTCATATTATGATGCACGAAGTGGGTGCGGCAGCGGTGATTGCTGGTGTTCAACTCAGAACGATTCCAACAATTAATGGTCGTATGGATGCATCTCTTGTTAAAGCTATGATCCGAGAGGAGGATATCCATTATCCTGACACAGGACTTATTTGTATCGAAAATGCCCATTCTAGTGGTGCAGTGATTCCACTGGATGAGATGGTTGAAATCTACAACATCGCAAAAGAACATAATATTCCAGTTCACCTCGATGGTGCACGTATTTTCAATGCCGCAGTGGCACTTGGAGTTCCGGTTCATCAAATTGCCGCAGAGGCGGATTCCATAATGTTTTGTCTCAGCAAGGGACTGTGTGCGCCGATAGGGTCTATGCTGGTAGGGGATCAATCTTTTATCAATCGTGCCAGAAAAAACAGAAAACTTATGGGTGGCGGATTAAGGCAAGCGGGTATTATCGCTGCTGCGGGTTTGGTTGCACTTAACGAAATGACCGAAAGACTGCATGAAGATCATGAAAACGCTAAATATCTTGCAGATGAACTTGCAAAAATCGATGGTATAACAGTATTTGAGGATCGATTGGATATCAATATGGTCTTTTGTGAAATCAAAAGCATTAAAAACCATGAATTGTTTGTAAAATCAATGTTGGATAAAGGCCTTTTGATTAACGGACCCGAGCTCGGCGAATACAGATTCGTGACAAACTATTGGACACAAAAGGAATCTGTCGATTTGCTCGTTAAGGCAATTAAAGCAGCTGTTTGATAAACGAGGTGAAACATGGATTACGGAATGACAGATTTGAAGGAAGCTGTAAAACGATTGGAAGACGCTGTGGAATCCAAAGATCCTGAAGATGTAGATATGTATGTCAGATTGATCAGAAACATATCCACTCAAATCAAGAACGAATTTTGGGCGACGAATATGGAGGATAAAACCATTGTCATCCAACCCACTCGAAATGAAGATAAAAATTATCGTACTATAAACACTTTGGAATTTCTTTACAAACCAATGCATTTTTCAAATATCTATGAAGGCAATGAAATCGAGTATTTTTCTAAAGAACGTACTGAGGAGTTGGTGGAGTCGGGCGCAATAGATGCGCATAACGAATTCTGGCAAACTCATGAGATCATTTATGGAAATGTATATGGGTCAGTTCCAAGTGAGCTCATATCAAAAGATATGATCAGTAAATTGATCAGATGCGGATGGAAAAAAGTCTCAGTGGATATTATAGAATACAAAAATGTTGAAAGCGACAAACAAATGAGAAGTGTCGCTGAAATGAAATACCGTCATTATATATTATTAAAGGAAAATGAGACCAAAAGTACTTTGTTGCTCAGGTATAATTTTTAGTTAGGAGCATTATGTTCATTAATAAGGAAACATTACGTTTGGATTATCAGGTCGAATTAAGTGAAGAGGGACTCAAAATCATTGATGTCCTGGCTACATCTATGAATGTCTCTAGTAGACTGATTCGAAAGTGTAAGAACAACAACAATATTTTTCTGAATAAAAAAAACGGATCGGTGAATCGTATTGTAAAAGCGGGAGATTTAATTTCACTTATGTTGGATCATGACGAGAACACTTTTGATCCCAATCCCATTCCAGTGAGGATACTCTATGAGGATGGCGATTTGCTTGTCGTGGATAAACCGCCTTTTTTGGTGGTGCATCCCACAAAAGGACACCCGGAAGGTACCCTTGCAAATGCACTGTCGCATCACCAATATGTGAGTCATCAAAATTACAAAATCAGATTCATAAATCGATTGGATCGAGATACTTCAGGCATAGTGCTTATTGCAAAAAATGCTTTCTCACAACAGATTGTCTCAGAACAAATGCAAGAAAATACGGTAGACAAAGTTTATTTTGCAATAGTGGAAGGTCAAATGGTATCCGATTCTGGAACTATTGATTTTCCAATCGATAGAGTAGAGGAACTGGATATTAGACGTGCAGTGATTGAAAGTGGTATGGCTTCAGTCACTCACTATGAGGTTGTTGAGAGGTATACAGCTCATACACTCGTTAAGATTAGACTGGAAACTGGTCGTACCCATCAGATTCGTGTGCATTTCGCTCATATTGGACATCCAATTCTCGGTGATCATCTTTATGGACAGGTAAGTGAAATGATTGATAGACAGGCACTTCACTGCTATGAAATGACGTTTGTTCCTCCTAGAGGGGATGAGAGGGTTTCGGTGATCGCTCCGATTCCAGATGATATCAAGAGGGTAATGGAGATTTTGGATCAGCAACGAGATTGAAAAAAACCTCAAAGTGATGTATAATAATAAAAAGGCGCCTGGAATGTTGGTTGCAGCTATAAATTTTACCACTGACTATTTTTCGGGAGAACGTGTTCCTTTGTCTATGACAAGCTGCTTTAAGTAGAAGTCAGAAGCAACGGATAGTCCACCCACCTAACTAAGGTGTGGTGTGAAATTTGTACGTGACGGCATTCTGGACGTAAACACAACATTTAGGTCGATCTTTTGGGGTCGACCTTTGTTTGTTTTACATATGTTAACAAAATGTCAAACAATTCTAATAGTATTTTAATTTGAATTCTACTGTTAGCAATCGTATAATTATACAGTGGAGGATATACAAATGAAAATCAGAAAAGAACTTTTATATATAGCATCAATAGTACTTGCTTATGCTCTCAAAGCTTCCTATTTTTACATCAGTACGGATATGCCACTCGATAAATTGATTTATGGTTTGGTGACGGTTTCAGTTTTTTCTGCAATTTTATTTTTGTTCCATAGAAAGCCTAAAATCTATATCGCACTTTCGATACTGCTTACTGTGATCATGTTTGGTGATTTGCTCTATTACCGATATTTTATGGGCTTTTTATCCATTAAGTTGATTCAACAAGCAACATTCGTAGGTTCGGTGACTTCAATTATTTTCTCAATCGTAAAAATTACAGATGTAATTCTGTTTATCGACCTGTTTTTGTTTTTAGGCATGAAAAAGAGAATTGGTAGAGTGGTGATTTATAAAAGAAAATCTGCGATCCTGTTGACCATTATAATTTTACCATCAATTATTCTTGGTATATCATTCTCCGAGATCTACACTGGTATAAAAAAATATGAATTTTTTAATTATCATATATTCGATATCATTTCTACTGACTTTGAAAACAACCAATTAGGGTCTGGGGATAGAAAGTTTGTTTTAGAACAGATGGATGAACGAACAGATCTTGGCATTGAATCCAAACATTTCGGTGTGGCTGAAGATAGAAATTTGATTTTGGTCCAAGTTGAATCTCTTCAAAATGATTTCATCGGCAAGTTTTATGAAGGACAGGAAATTCTACCGAATTTAAATGCGCTTATTCAGTATGATTCAATTTATTTTTCGAATTATTATCAGCAATTGGGCAAGGGTAATACTTCGGATGCTGAATTTGTGACTTTGAACTCGGTTTATCCAATAACTACAGGCAATGCCTATAATGTCTACGAGAAGAACGATTTTTATGGACTTCCATGGATTATGAAAGAGCATGGTTATACAGCCACTTCATATCATGGTTATGAATCCTCGTTTTGGAACAGAGAAAACATATACCCTTATTTGGGTTTTGATCAGAGTTACTTCGAAGATGATTACGTCATGGGTGAGAAAATAGTATTTGGTCTTGATGATCAAGATTTTTTCAATCAATCCATACCACTTATGAAGGGCATAGAAGGAAAACGTTTTGACTTCATGGTCACACTGTCTTCTCATAAGCCGTTTGTACTTCCAGAAAACAAAATTAGTTTGATTTTGAATGAAGAAGATCAGAATTATTTTGGCAGTTATGTACAGTCCATCAATTATGTGGACGGAGTCATAGGAAGTTTTATTGATGATTTGAAATCAGAAGGTTTATATGATGATTCTATCATTGTGTTTTATGGGGATCATTATGGAATTGGTGTCGAAAATGAAGAGGCCATTGATAGTCTTGAAAACTTTATTGGTCGAGATTATACTCATGAAGATATGATGAATATTCCATTGATAGTGCATATTCCAGGATTAGGTTCAAGTGAAACCTATGATATATCAGGCGGACAAGTGGATTTGCTTCCGACTCTCTTGAATTTGATGGGAATAAGAAATGAATATCTCACTTTTGGAAGGGATCTGATCAACAACGAAGTAGGTTTTGTAGCATCTCAAACCTTTATGGAAAAGGGTTCTTTTATTGACAATAATATTGTATTTGAGATTTCAAGAGATGGTGTATTTGAAAATTCAATCGCATATGATAGAGATACACATGAACCTGTAGATATAGAGTTATGTCGAGAAGGATATGAACATGCCATTTATATGGTTGATCTTAGTAAAAAAATAACTGAGTCCGATTCGATTGTTCAAATTATCAATGAATTCAACTATGGATCTGGTCAGTACCTGAAAGAATAAAAAAAGCGCATAAGCGCTTTTTTTATTTGACATTTCTATGTTCTTTTTCTTGTGTTTCAATATTGGATTTTATTTTGTTGTTTTGGGATTTGTTGATATCGACTAATTTTGAATTGCCTGATTTTCCTGAAGGCTCGTGAATTGCACTGTCCACCTCAATCTTAAGCTCTTCATCGGGATCAACAATGCAATTGCCTTTGAATGAAGCCCCTTCTTTTGTATTGAAACTCTTAGCCAAAACATCGCCGACCAAAGTCGAATTTTGATAAAGATTCACTTTACCTTTTACTTTCACGTTACCTTCACAAACACCATAGATTTCTGAATTTGAAGAGGTTATATTGCCATGCACAAGTGCATTTTCACTAATGATGACATTGCCGAGTGTGGTTACATTTCCTATGATTTTGCCATCGATTCTGATGCTGCCTTCACTCTCAACATCACCTTTGATTATTGAGTTTGGACCGATGATAATATCGAAATTGGATTCCACTTCTTTCTTTTGAAACATTTGAACCTCCTATTTTAGTAAGTTTAAAGGATTTATTGGTGTGCCATTATATCTAATTTCAAAATGCAGGTGCGAGCCCGTCGTACGACCGGTTCTTCCCATTTTTGCGATTAAGTCAGCTTTGGCAACAGTATCGCCTTCTTTGACCAACAGTTCACTGCAATGAGAATAAACAGATTCATACCCATAACCGTGGTCGATGATGATCACACGACCAAAAGAACCGTTATAACCGGAAAATGTCACGATACCGGAACCAGCAGAATATATTTTTGTGCCTACAGAATTACTGATATCAATACCATTGTGTTTTTTTGAGGCGCCCGTGATAGGATCTTTTCTATAACCAAATTTGGAGCTTAGTCTTCCAACAGTTGGATAAAAGTCCGGACGACTCTCTAGGTATGTGAGTTGATCTTCCAATTTGCTGACAAGCTCGTGATATACATTGGATTGATCGGATATGATTTCAGCTATCTCGTCATTGGTGACCAATGCATCAATTTCCATAAAGAGCAAATCATCATTATTGACGTCCACTTCAGTTTCGCCAAGTGTCTGAACACTGTCCATTCTACTGAATGAACGACTGGTAGGTACTGGAAGTGATGAACTTGTTTCTTCATTGAAGATCAAAACAAGCTGGGATATATATTCTTGTGTTTGGTCCATTTCATCCAGTCTGTCTTTTAAAAACAAAGCAGATGATTCTAGTGAAACCTTCAATTTGTCGATTTCTTCCGAACTGCTTGAATTGATATTGTATAAAGAGTTGATTTTATCTTGAGTCATTAATAAATCTTCAGCCAACTCGTGGTTTTCTGAAGAGAGATTGACGGCTTCCACTCTGGATGTGACAGTACCGAACAACAATGACACATTGACGATAATAAGACCAACTAGAATGACGAATGCTATGGATAAGTTGAATTTCCACTGCCGAATTGATTTTTCTGCAACTGGAATAACCATTATAGTAACTTTATGTCTATTAAAGAAATCTCTGAATTTATTCATAAAACCCCCTGATGTAATAAAAACTTAATATATTCTAACATAATTTTATATAAAAATACAACGAATACAGAAAATTTAGTTTACCTAATTACTAAAATTCTGTAAAATAGAATAATGAGGAGTGGAAAAGTGCTTTCCACTTTTTGTCGTATGCACAACTAGAATAGATGGAGGAAAAACGATGAGAGACAGAACCGTACGAATCGAGGAGAATTTGAGGCGTGTGTGTTATAAGATAAAGAAGAAGGGAAGAGAAATACTAAATGATGTTGAAATCACGCCACCACAATTTGAAGCCCTCCAACATCTTATTTATGAAGAGAATCTTACTATTGGAGAACTCAGTTCCAAAATGTACCTTGCATGTAGTACAGTCACAGATTTGCTCGATAGAATGGAACGTAACGATCTCGTAAAAAGAGTAAAAGACGAGAGTGACAGAAGGATTGTGCGTATTTTTGTTTTGCCTAAGGGTCACGAACTTCTTGAAAAAGTGATGGAAAACAGAAGAAATTATGTTGAGCGGGTCATTTCTGGCCTTGATGAAACCGTAATAGATCAAATCGACAGCAGTTTTGAAATATTCAACAAAATTTTTGAAATCTAATTGTGTCAAATAATCTGTTGTAATGGGAGGCATTCTGACTTGAAAATAATTAATGACCGCTATGAGATTATCAAACCACTCACAAGAGACAACAACTGGATAGAGTACATCGTTTCAGACGTTCAGAAAAGTGGCATGATCAAACGTATTCGAATCTTTGATATTGAGATGTCCAATTATGAGTTTATCATCAATATGGAAGATGAGTTTGTTGAATTGAAAAACATTGTTCACGAAAATTTGTTGTCGGTTTATGAATTTCAACCCATTTATACGATTAATGGAAGTAGAATCAATAGAAAGCAGTATTTTTACACCTATGAGAATTATGATGAAAATCATGTTGTTCACTATAGTGATCTTAACAAGTCCGAAGTGAACAGCGTGCTTATTCAACTTTGCAAAGTATTTTGTTTCTTGCATTTCAGAGGGGTCATTTATAAATATCTAAATTTTGACCATTTGCTCATTTTAAAGGATAACCACAAAGTCACATTAAAATTGAAAGATATTGCCAACAACTACGTCAATGATTATCATTTTAAGATGGACCATGAAAGATTCAATCAATTCATCGCTCCTGAAATCATGTGGGGAGAAGAAATCGACCTCACTGTAGACGTTTTTTCTCTCGGTATTTTGTTCTATTATCTATATTATCGCATTGATTATCGTCAAAAATCGATCAACAATGTCGTGAAGACATCCAGTGCCAATGACATTCACAAGTTTATATTAAAGGCCTCCAGTCATATCAAAGAAGAGAGGCATTCGTCCATCAATCAGTTTATCGAGGAACTTTCCAAACTGATATGGATTGAAGTCGACAACAATGATTCCAGCAATTATGACAAAATCTATGATCACACGAAAATAATCGGAAGAGACGCGATTCTTAAAGATATCCGGAATCTTATCGATGAAAAATATAAAAAAACTTTGAATTACAATGCAATTTATATAAGAGGCGAATCCGGGATCGGAAAAACAAGAATACTCAAAGAGATCGCCCAAGTAGCAAAATTCAATCGTTTCGATTACGTTAAGCTGAAACCTAAACAGGTTGAGAACATACCTTTTGGAACAGTGAAACAAATCTTGGGGTTTGTACAATCGCATGATGATGTGTCATCACTCTTGATTCAGAAGTATGGAGCGGAACTTTCAAGTGTTTTGCCTGAACTTCAATCAAAATGGAATATCCATCCTGATCAGATCATAGATGTTGAAGAGCAATATCTTAGGGTTTTGAATAGGGTATTCAACTTTTTTCTTGAGTACTGCAGTGATAAGTTCATTCTCATATTAGTGGATGATGAAGAGAAAATTGATCCGAGAGAGCGTTATTTCTATGACCAGCTCCTTGAACACAAAGGGGTATCAAACTATTTTCTGATCATTACAGGTTCTGAAGTAAAATCAAAGGAAAATTTGAAAAATGAACAATTGAGAATATTAAAGCTACCGTCATTGACGCTTGAGGAAACAGGAAAAATCGTAAAAGCGACTTTAGGTGTGAATTATATTCCATACCGCTTGACCCACAGATTGATGCTGGAGAACCAAGGTAAGGCCAGTATCACTAAAAATATGATTTTTAAACTTTGGCAAGATGGTTACATTTACTTTGATACAAAGAAAATGCAGTGGGAGCTCGATGGCTTTGATGATCATTTTGTATTTGAATATTTCGAAGGTAGAAAAGAAGATTATGAATCCCTCTTAAGTGATTTGAATCCCAAGGATCTAGAAAATCTAAAAAGACTTTCCATTCTGAAAAGTTCATTCAATTTGAATTTTGTTTTCAAGTTTTGCCATATGGATGAAGAAGCCGGATATTCTTTTCTAGGTGAGATGGAAGATAGGAAAATATTAAATAAAAGAATAAGTGATGTAGAATACGTTTTTGTCTTTCATGACAATGAATTCAAAAAGGTATTTTTTGACATGCTATCCATCAGTGAAAGAAAGGTGCTTTACAGAGAGGCTTCAGATTACTATGAACAGCGCTTCATGGCCAACAACGAAGTCAACGAAAGCATCATAGACTATCTCATCCAGTGCGATGATCTGATTTTGGCTGCAAAATATTGCATAATCTTTGCGGATCATTTTATTGAGAGTTTCAATAACGTCAAAGCATCCGAACTCTTAAATAGAGCAAGTGATCTCTATGAAAAAATGGATGACAAGAATAAGGTCATTGAAACAGGACTCAGGTTGATCAAACAGCTTATCAAAGTCGGTAAGCTTGAAGACGCATTTGAAAAAGCCAATGAAATCATAAACCTTTCTAAATCCTATGATGAGATCAGTCATGTTGATGCGAAACTTGAGTTCAGCAATGTCCTTTACTATAAAAATGATGTGGATGCAGCTTATTCCATAGCTGAGGAGTGTATTAAGAAATCTATCGAAATCAATTATTTTGATGGAGAATTCAAATCTGCTCAAATGCTCTGTAGATGTCTCACAAACACAGTCGATCTGGATAAACACATTGAACTAACGAGAAAATATCTTAATAAGAGTATGGAGTCAGGCAACGAGTATTATCAAGCTGTTTTTCAAAACGAACTTGGAGTGAACCATCTTTACAGAAACAATTACGAAGAAAGTCTAAGTGCGTTTTCGGAAAGTCTCAAATGCTACAAGAACCTTGCGGATGAGGAAAACATCATAAAATCCTATAATAATATGGGAGTAGTTCATTTCGATGGATTTGGTGATTATATTGTTGCGAGAGATTTCTTCAGAAAGGCCTATACGCATTCCATCAATAGAAATTATATCGTTGCAACACCAATCCATCTCAACAACCTCGGTGAAACCTATATGACCGAAGGCAGATATGAAATGGCAATCAAGTATTTTGAGGAATCTCATCAAATTGCTGAAAAGATCGGTGATAAAGGCGTTGATTTATTGGCACTTCTTAACTTATGCAGCGCATACAATCTCGTCGAGAAATACGGTAAAGCCTTTACATTGATGAATCGATTGGAGCACGAATTCGCCACACTTGAGAAACGTGATTTCAATCGTCAGGATTATTACTTGCTCCACCTTGACTTTTTCCTTTCGATGCAAAGCATCATGAAAGTCGACAAGTGGCGTTATGAATTTGACGACCACAGCATTGAAGATGATTACAGAAAATATCGTATTAAAGTCATCGACATGGTTTTAAAATATAAAAAAAGTGATATAGTCAACGAAAAAAGAGAGGTTCCTCTAAAAGCCATTGGTGAACTTGTTGAGATAACTCTAAAACCTTCTGAAGTAAAACTTTTAAGGACATTTATCATGGATGTTCTTATCGATCTCGTGGACCGATATGATTATTTGTCAGCCGAAGAACTTTTCAGATTGGATGCGATACTCGCTAAACGTTATAACACAAAATTCATCAGATTGAAAAATGAAGTCATTGAAGCGGCTTTATCGGACTTCTCCATCGAGCGCATTGAAAACCTGATTGAACCGATCAAGTCTATTTCTCAGGAGTTTCTCTGGAAAGTTTATAAAATCCTAGGGAATGAGAATTTTAACCGAAACAATCTATATCAGGCACTCAAATATTATCTGATGGCTCTTGACGTCATCTATGATCTTTCGAACAATGTACCTCTGGAATACAAAGAAACCTATATCCTTTATGACAATTCAAAAATGTCACTCAAGAATAACATCAATAAGATAACAAAACGCTTATTGAGTTTGGATGGCATTGTTCAGAGCGTCATCTATGATGAGCGATTCGAGACCGTTGAGGATTTCTTTGATTTGAGCCAGCTCAATAGGCTCTATCACAGCAAAGAATTCAATCGATTGATCAGTGAAAACATCGACATCAGAGATGAAGTGCGATTTGAGACTTCAATTGACCTGATCAGAAATCTCGAAAAGGATGAAATCAACAACTTAAAATTAATATTAAAATATTTGAAACAACTGACATTTGCTGAACGTGCTTTTATTTACCTTTTGGACGAAAATGACAATATCAGCCAAGTCATCAAAGCGGATGAATCCTGTGAGGATTATGATGTATCAAGGTTGATCAACAACATCGGAAATGACATAGAAGGCATAATGATCACAAAAATCAATCCAAAGACAAATATCCAGTTGCTTTCAGACAATCAAAAAAGCATTATTTGTTTTCCTGTTTATGAGACGTCTACAGTGAAGAATGGTAATGACAAGCGAAAAGAAGACTTGCTGGTAACCAAACAGAAAATAATTGGATATGTGTTCATGGATTCAAGAAACTTGATCAACAGGTTCGATGAAATCACATTTGAACAGGCGAAGTCATTCATCAATTTGATTTATGTCTTTATTGACAACTATAACCTCAAGCGTCTTTCAACCGTCGACAAATTGACTGGTGTCTATCTCAGAAAATTCATTGAGCAAAAGTTCGCTCTCCACATGAGCATTGCCAGGCAGAACAACTACAACCTATCTGTAATCATGTTGGATATTGATAAATTCAAATTTGTCAACGATACTTATGGACACCGAAAAGGGGATGAGATACTCACTCGCTTGGGTGAAATCCTCAATAAATCTGTAAGAAGTACTGATTATGTGGCAAGATATGGCGGGGAGGAATTTATCATTCTCTTACCCGAAGCTGATTCAAGCAGTGCATTTAAAGTCGCTGAAAAGACAAGAACGCTCATTGAGGACAGTAAATTGTTAGGAGATGATATGCTTTTGACTGTAAGTTTGGGTGTATCGACGTATCCAAAAGATGGAGCCAACGAAGAGGAATTGATTGAGAAAGCGGATCAAGCACTCTATTACTCAAAAAACAATGGCAGAAATCAATCAACAAGCTGGGACCATAAACTGATCAAGGAAAAACATCGATATGACCGATTGACAGGCATATTAACTGGAAACATTTCTTCAGATACCAGAACTGTGAAGGCACTTATTGACATTCTCAATCAATTGGAACACAGCTACACACGTGAAGAGAGTATTCGAAATGCCTTCATATCACTTTTGGATATTACGGAAGGTGAAGAGATTCAATTTATCATGTTCGACGAAAATCAAAATATAGAAGAAGTGATCTACAAGAAAAAAGGACAAGAGAGAATAAGTGATGAGCTTGTCTTGAATGAAAGGTTGATCGGAAGATTCAAAGGCACAAACAACTCCGGTTATTTCATCGATTGGGAAGAAGTCATTGCTTATGATGCGAACCTGAAGGTACCAAACTGGAAATCTTACATTATCATCACTTTCCTAACTGGCACAACAAGTGGTATACTTTCCATAGCGGTAGATATAAAAGATAAGGAATTTGAATTTAGCAATTACAATTTTGTAGATGCTTTAAAACCAGTTTTAGAGCATGTATTATTCATTCAGAAAGGTTAATAAATGATTTTAAATGACTTTCTTCCCATCAATAGGGAAGATTTAAAAAGACTCGAATGGGACGGTGTGGATTTTGTCTTGGTTTCTGGTGACGCCTATGTCGACCATCCGAGTTTTGGACCGGCGGTAATCGCAAGAGTACTTTTGGATGCGGGCTATAAGGTCGGTATAATAGCTCAACCGGATTGGAACGATCCATCCAGCATTTCGATTCTAGGAGAACCGAGACTAGGATTTTTAGTCACGTCAGGAAATATGGATTCAATGGTGAACCATTATTATGTTTCAAAGAAAAGAAGGACTACCGATGCGTTCACACCGGGTGGGGTGATAGGAAAGCGTCCTGATCGGGCGACCATTGTATACACCAATTTTATTCGAAAGACATATAAACACAAACCAATAATTCTTGGTGGCATTGAAGCTTCACTTAGAAGATTTGCACATTATGATTATTGGGACAACAAAGTGAGAAGATCCATTCTATTCGACAGCGATGCGGATATGCTCGTGTTTGGTATGGGAGAAAATCAGATCACTGAAATAGCGGATTACTTGAACAGTGGTATAGATATAAAGCATATCATTCATATTCCCGGCACCTGCTATGTGACTGAGAGTATCGATCATGTGGACAGACCACTTGAAATTGATGCGTTTGAAGCCGTAAGTACAGATAAAACCGCCTATGCCAGAAGCTTCAAAATACTATACGATGAGCAAGATCCTATTAGAGGGCGTTCTATTGTTCAAAGACACAAAGACCGCTATCTGGTTCAAAACCCTCCAACAATGCCGCTTGAACGAGAACGACTTGATTGGGTTTTCAATCTTGGTTACATGCGGGAAATTCATCCAAGCTATGTAAGCTTAGGTGGAATACCAGCCATCCAGGAAGTTAAGCTCAGCATAATCAGTGAAAGAGGCTGTTTTGGAAACTGTTCTTTTTGTGCGCTTGCATTTCATCAAGGCAGGATTATCAGCTCAAGATCTCACGATTCCATTTTACAGGAAGCTGAAGCGATAACTCATGATTCTGATTTCAAGGGTTATATCAATGATGTAGGAGGTCCTACGGCCAACTTCAGGAACCCGGCTTGTGAAAAACAACTAAAATATGGCGCATGCAAAAACAAACAGTGCTTATATCCAGAACCTTGTGAACATTTAATAGTTGACCATAGTGATTATTTGGAATTGCTTCAAAAAATCAGACAAGTTGAGAATGTCAAAAAAGTATTTATCAGAAGTGGAATTCGATATGATTATCTCATGCATGATGAATCAAATGAGTTCTTCTATGAACTTTGTGAACATCATGTCAGCGGACAACTCAAAGTAGCACCGGAACATATTGACGAGACTGTTCTAGATTATATGGGAAAACCAAGCGGGAAGCTATATGGTGAATTTGTTGAAGCATTCAACATCATTAATAAAGAGATAGACAAGGATCAGTACATCATTCCTTATTTGATGAGCTCACATCCAGGAAGCACCATTGCATCTGCGATAAGATTGGCGGAATACCTCAGAGATATCAATTACACTCCGGAACAGGTCCAAGATTTTTATCCTACTCCTGGAACGCTCAGTACCTGTATGTACCATACAGGTATAGATCCAAGAACCATGAAAAGTGTTTATGTGCCTAAAACTCCGAAAGAAAAGGCCATGCAGCGCGCGTTGCTTCAGTTCAAAAATCCTAAGAATTATGATCTTGTATATGAAGCGCTGGTTCTGGCAGGAAGAAATGATTTGATCGGGACAAACCCAAAAGCTTTAATCAGGCCAAAATCGGAGAAGAAAACCAAGAGCTACAAGACTCAAAAGAGACGGTAATATTATAAACTGAAAATAAAAGATTTAAGAGGGGATCATTTATGAAAAGTAAAATTATAATTGACGGAAAAAGTCTTACGCTGGATCTGGTAATGGATGTTGCCAGATTTGGAAGCATCATCGAATTGTCACCTGAATCTGTAGAAAAAGTTCATATCGCAAGAAAATTCGTTGATGAACTCGTAGATTCAAAAAAAGTGGTATACGGGATTACTACCGGCTTTGGAAAGTTTTCAGATATAGTGATCTCCAAAGAGGAAACAACAGATTTGCAGACCAATCTGATCATTAGCCATGCATGTGGAGTCGGAAATCCATTTGATGAGGAAATCGTCAGAGCGATCATGCTCCTTAGAGTCAACAATTTGGTCAAAGGTCACAGTGGTGTCAGACTTACAACGATCAACACACTTGTGGATATGATCAATAAGGGCGTACATCCTGTTATTCCAGAAAAAGGCTCACTCGGAGCAAGTGGAGACCTCGCACCTTTAGCACATATGGTGCTTGTCATGCTTGGAATGGGAGAAGCATTTTACAAAGGGGAACGAATGGATGGAAAAACAGCCATGGACCTCGCCCAAATTCCTACAATTGAGCTCACATCAAAAGAAGGACTTGCACTGATCAACGGAACGCAGGTTATGACCGCCGTAGGATGTGTGACAACTTATGAAGCCATTCAATTGCTAAAGTTATCAGACATCAGTGCATCTCTTACTGTTGAGGCATTAAAGGGTATCACAGATGCTTTTGACGCGAGATTGCATGCCGTCAGACCACATCCAGGTCAGATTCAAACTGCTGAAAATTTAAGAATAATCTTAGAAGGTAGCGAAAGAACTACCAAACAAGGTGAAATCAGAGTACAGGACGCTTATACACTCAGATGTATTCCTCAAATCCATGGCGCAAGCAAAGATGCAATCCAATTTGTTGCGGATCGTATTCAAATAGAAATTAATTCTGTAACCGACAATCCAATTTTATTCCCAGAAGACGGTGTTGTCTTCTCAGGTGGAAATTTCCATGGTCAACCAATGGCATTGCCATTTGATTTTCTTGGAATAGCAATAGCGGAAATTGCCAATGTAGCTGAAAGAAGAATCGAAAGACTTGTCAATCCACAGCTTAGTAACTTGCCAGCATTTTTGACACCTTATGGTGGATTGCATTCAGGGTTCATGATTGCACAATATGCCGCTGCTGCACTGGTTTCTGAAAACAAGGTGTATGCGCATCCTGCGAGTGTGGATTCCATACCTTCTTCAGCGAACCAGGAAGATCATGTCAGCATGGGTACCATAGCTGCCCGTAAAGCGAAAGAAATACTTTTTAATGCTCAAAATGTAATCGCTATTGAACTATTGTGCGCAGCACAAGCCATTGACTTTGAAACCACAGGCAAACTCGGTAAAGGATCGAAAGAAGCTTATGACGTAGTTAGAGCAAATGTTGAAAAACTGGAATCCGACCGTGTAATGAATATAGATTTTAACAAAATATATGGTATAATTAAAACAAATAAAATTTTAGAGGCGGTTGAATCAGCTGTCGGTAAATTGAAAATTTAGTTGCCAAACGGCATTAGAAAGGTATGAACGTGTTAGGACAAGAGAAGCTCGATAGAATCAATTATTTAGCCAACAAGAAGAAAACAGAAGGCTTGACTGAGGAAGAAACAGCAGAACAAAAAGAACTTAGAGATGCATACGTCAAGGCTTTCAGGAAAAGTTTCAAAAATCAACTGGACCATACAGACTTCATCTATAAAGATTAGCAGGGGGGATTCAAGTGGCAGATAAGCAGTATATCATTTTCAAACTCAACAATGAAAAATTCGCAACCAGCATAAACCACATCGCATCCATAACGGAATATTCATCGATTACACCTGTTCCCAGCGGACCTCCATATGTGGACGGACTGCTTAATTTAAGAGGTGACATCATACCGGTAATCAATTTGAAGAAACGATTCAAAATGGCCGATAGTCAGATGAAAGAAAAAAGAATCATAATCGCGAATAAGGACGATGTTCAAATTGGTTTTTTGGTTGACGATGCCTCACAGTCGATGAATGTTGATGAATCTCAAATTTTGCCACCACCCAAGATTGCAATCAAAAAAAACAATGAGTACATTTCTGAAGTTTGCATCCATGACAATGAACTGATCATAGTCATTGATCTGGATAAAGTGCTAAGCGATGACGAAATAGAGGAATTGTTGGATCTAAGCTAAATAATCCCGGTTTTTGGATGATTAAATTAGGACTAAATATTCAAAAAAGCCCACCTTATTTATGAGCGTGGGCTTTTGTGATATAATAAACAGCGGAGTGTGTATATGGATAAGACTATTAATTTCAAGAAGCTTGATCAGATCATTCAGAAGACCGCTTTTGCTATAGAAGACGGAAAGAAAGAAATTTTTGATATTTCAGAACAAATCCGTCATGAGTATATTTCTTATGAGCAAGAGCTCATAACAGTGAAAGCACAAATTTCCATAACAATAAATGAAGTGGATAAATTGCAGATCCGGTCCCAAATGGCAAAAAACATGATTAAGACAATTAACGAACATTTCGATGAATTCACTGAGAATGATATCAAAGAAGCTTATGAATTGTCTCAAAAGGTGCAAGTCCAGCTTTCGTTCAAAACCCAAGAAGAAAAAGAATTGATTGAAAGAAGAAGCACACTGGAACGCATGCTACGAAACAGTATGGAAGTCCTTAAAAAGGCAGAGATACTAGAAATGAAAGTGAGTGTCGCACTAGAGTATCTGACTGGTAACGTCATGGAGCAAATCAAGGAAAAAAAAGATGTCGGACTGAAAATCATCGAAGCTCAAGAAAAGGAAAAGAAACGTATATCCAGGGATATTCATGATGGACCAGCGCAATCGTTAGCCAATGTCATTTATAAAGCGGAATATGCATCCAAGGTCATTGATTCTTCACCCAACAAGGCTAAAAAAGAGATCTCTTTTTTACAGGATGATGTCAGAAACATACTCAAAGATATCAGAAAAATCATTTATGATTTGATGCCCATGTCACTTGACGATCTTGGTCTTGTACCAACTGTCAAGAAAATGGTATCCAATATAATGGACACTACCAAAATCCAAGTGGACCTAAAGGTTCAGCAGGATAGTGTAATCGAAAATTCATTAGTAAATCTGATGGCTTTCAGAGTCATCCAAGAAAGTTTCAACAATATTGTGAAGCATTCTGATTGCAAGAAGGTATTGTTTACAATCGAAATCAATCAAGAAA
This sequence comes from Bacillota bacterium, assembly GCA_033549245.1. Lineage (GTDB taxonomy): Bacteria > Bacillota > Clostridia > Peptostreptococcales > Acidaminobacteraceae > Fusibacter_D. Next base: position 35,334 of record JAWSUW010000004.1, read on the forward strand.
CTATTGAAATGGACATAATCGACAACGGGAAAGGCTTTGATGTAATGGAAGTCATGGAAAATGCAAACGGTTATGGATTATACAATATGAAGGAAAGAATAGATCTTGTAAATGGATTATTCAAAATTTCATCGGAACCTAAAAAAGGAACACATATAAGAGTCAGTATTCCAAACAAGTAATGGAGGAAAATATGCGCAAAATCAAAGTTGCGATTGTAGATGACCACGCATTGATCAGAGAAGGACTTAAAAAGCTTTTGGAACTTGAGGAAACCATTGAGGTTGTTGCTCTTGCTGGAGATGGTATTGAAGCACTTGTAGCCATTGATGACAAACAACCGGACATTGTCCTGCTTGATATCAATATGCCAAACATGAACGGTATTGATTGTCTGCATCAAATAAAGAAAGACTATGATGATGTAAAGACCATCATGCTGACAATCCATGAGGATGCAGAATATTTGATAGAAACCATCAATATGGGTGCTGAAGGCTATGTGCTCAAAGATGCGGATGTCTCTCAATTGATTGATGCCATACACAGAGTCATGCAAGGAGAGGTCTATATTCACCCCTCGCTTTCTGGTGTTTTAGTGCGCGAATACAAGCGCAAAGAGTCCTCCTATAACGACTTGAGCAAGAGAAGGCTGACCAAAAGGGAACTTGATGTATTGAAATTGCTCGCTAGTGGTTTAAACAACAAAGAAATCTCCGAAGCACTTTTCATAAGTGAAAAAACGGTTAAAAATCATATTTCCAGCATTTTTAGAAAACTCAATGTGAACGATCGAACTCAAGCGGCGCTTTATGCCATCAAACATAATGTTACAAAAATTTAATTCTCTTGAACTCGTATAAATTTTTTTATATCCTGTAATTGACAGAATATTTTTATTAATGAATTAGATCAGGGGGATGAAATGGAAAAAAAGAATCAATTTGAAGAATTATCAAAAGAACTGTCTCATACTTTTAAAAATGCATGGGAAGCAATGAACGAAAAGGAGACGAAATCTTGTTTCGAATTCAGTGAAGGTTACAAAGCATTTCTTGATGCAGGTAAAACTGAACGTGAAAGTGCAAATGAAATCAAGAGACTTGCCATTGAAAAAGGTTATAAAAATATCGATGATTATTTAAGTGGAAAAGAAAAACTTCAAAAAGGCTCAAAAATATATGCAGTCAACAGAGACAAATCAATCATACTATTTTTGATGGGAGAGAAACCTCTTAAGGATGGCATGAATATCGTTGGCGCACATATCGACGTACCAAGAATTGATTTAAAGCCGTTTCCACTTTATGAAGACAGCGACATGGCTTTCCTTAAAACACATTACTATGGTGGCATCAAGAAATATCAATGGACTGCGATACCACTTGCAATTCATGGGGTAGCCTATAATAAGAACAATGAGAAAATCGAAGTGGTTATCGGTGAAGATGAAGCAGATCCTATCTTTGCAATAACTGACTTATTACCACACCTTGCAAAAGATCAATCATCAAAAACCCTTTCTGAAGGTATCGATGGAGAGACCCTCAATGTTCTCGTTGGACACATGCCAATGGGTGATGATAAAACCAAGGATAAAGTGAAGCTTCATATTCTTAAAATTCTAAAAGACAAATATGGACTATTGGAGGAAGATTTCCTCAGTGCTGAATTTGAGGTTGTTCCAGCTGGCAAAGCTAAAGATTTAGGCTTTGACAGAAGCATGATCTCAGCATACGGTCATGATGATAGAGTTTGCAGTTACACTGGCGTCATGGCATTATTTGAACTGAAAGATGTGGCGACTACCGCATGTGGAATGTTCATGGATAAAGAGGAAGTCGGTAGTCAAGGCAATACTGGATCACAATCCAGATATTTTGAGAATATTGTTGCTGAATTAATCGCGCTTCAAGAGCCAAACTACAATGACCTTTATCTTAGAAGAGCAATTTCAAATACAAAAGTGTTGTCAGGTGATGTTGGCGCCGCATATGATCCGAATTTTGCTGCAGCTTACGAAAAACGCAATTCAGCTCATATAGGAAAGGGTGTTCAACTCGTTAAATATACCGGTGCTAGAGGCAAAGGTGGTTGTAATGACGCGAATGCTGAATTCTTAGGAGAAGTGAGAAAAATATTCAACGACAATGATGTGGTATGGCAAATCGGTGAACTTGGAAAAGTGGATCAAGGCGGTGGTGGTACCATAGCCTATATACTGGCAAATTCCAACGCTGAAGTAGTTGATTGTGGTGTGCCGGTTCTTAGTATGCATGCGCCATATGAGATTGTCAGCAAAGTAGATGTTTACATGACGTTTAAAGCGTATAAAGCATTCCTTAACCGTTGATGGACACAATTTGTTCAAATTTCATTCATGATAAGAAATAGATATCTGATAATAAATATTGTATAATAGTATTTGTAAGACAAAATGGAGCATTATTCATATAATGCTCTTTTTTATATTGATTCATTTAGGAGGGGTTGCTGTGAATAAGAAAATATTTGTCATTGATGACGATGAGAACATCAGAGAATTAATCTCGTTATATCTCGTCAAAGAAGGTTATGTTGTTGAGCAATATGAGAGTGGCGAAAAAGGCGTTCAAGCATTAAAGACAAGTACACCTGATTTGATCATGCTGGACATCATGATGCCAGGTATGGATGGTTATGACACTCTTAAAGAAATCAGAAAGTTAGGAAAGACACCCGTAATCATGGTGACAGCCAAAGACGAGACGTTTGATAAAGTGCTCGGACTAGAACTAGGTGCGGACGATTATATAGTAAAACCATTTGAACCCAAAGAAATGACTGCACGCGTGAAAGCGGTCATCAGAAGATTTATGAGCAACGACAAACCGGATACCGAAGGTATTGTTTCCGTACAGAATCTGACAATTAATATGATCGATTACAATGTCACTTATTTTGACACTGTCCTCGAATTGCCCCCTAAGGAAATCGAACTGCTGAATTATCTTGTGAACAATCCCAACAGAGTCTTCACAAGAGAGCAACTGCTCGATCGAATCTGGGGTTATGACTTCTTCGGTGAAACGAGAACCGTCGATGTCCATATCAAAAGATTGCGCGAGAAATTTGAAAGAGAAAACAATGGCTGGGAAATCAAAACAGTATGGGGTGTAGGATACAAATTTAAACTGGATTAAGAGGACGAGTAATGAAGACGATATTTCATAAATTTGCATTTGTTTATATTCTTATTTTTCTCATATCTTTCATTTTGATCATCATAGGTGTGCGATCAGTTCTGGACATCTATTTTGTGAGTCATGAAACGGACCTTATTGTCAAAAGGATTTCCAATTATGAGGAACTTGTAAATAGTAGATATCTTAATTCAATCAGTTTAAACTTGCTGCAAGAGCAGATTATGCTGCTCGATGGGTATACCGGCGCCAACATTTGGCTCTTCACAGAGTCAGGGGCGCTGTACACTACTGAAGAAGACCGCGTTTCGATTGATCCAGACAAGTACCAGGAACTCACGGAAGATATTAAAACCGTTTTCTCTGGATCGACAACCAGTAGAGAAGTCTTTTATAAAGATCTTTACACCGAAAGAATACTTAGAGTAGGTTATCCCTTTACTGTGGGAGAAACAAGATACGCCATGTTCGTCAATATTCCCATGCCTGAAATTGAGGATACCATTTCAAAGGTGTCAGTCATAATATTCATTTCACTTTCTTTTTCAGGAATTTTGGCTGTAATCCTGATATTTTTGATAACCGAAAGGATGGGTTACGAAATAAAAGTCATCAATGATGCCGCAAAATACATTTCTGAAGGCAACTTCGATAAAAAGATCATCATAAACAGAAAAGATGAACTTGGACAATTGGCAGAGAGTTTCAACCTGATGGCTGACGAACTCAATCAACAGGAACAGACAAAAAGGATGTTTATCTCCAGTCTTTCACACGACCTTAGATCACCACTCACCAACATCAAGGGTTATACAAGAGGAATGCTGGATGGAACAATTGAAGAAGATAAGAAAGAACGCTATCTTAAGATCGTACTTAATGAAAGTGATCGACTGATCAAAATGATCAACGACCTTCTGGATCTCTCGAAGATGGAGAGTGGAGCGCTCGTTTTGAATAAGACCGATTTCGATCTGAATGAGATGATCATCAATGTGCTGGACAGTTTTGAACAAAGCATCATTGAAAAAAGAATCAAACTTACGATTGATCTTTCACACGACAAAATGAAAGCTCACGGAGATTATGCCTCTGTACAGCGTGTTGTATTCAACCTGCTCGACAATGCCACAAAATTTGTGGATATGGATGGCACCATCAGTATCAGGACAGAGCTCAAAGGAGACAAGTACTTCGTTGGTATAAGCAATACTGGAAGGGTACTCTCGCCAAAAGAACTTGAGGCCATCTGGGATCGGTTTACGAAACTTGACAAATCAAGAGGACTTGAGAAAGCATCTTCGGGACTTGGACTTTCCATTGTCAAGGAAATCGTGAAGGCACATCATGAAAAAATAGAGGTCTATAGTAATGAAGACATCGGCGTTGCGTTTATATTTACTGTTTCAACTCAAATTTTCAAATAAGATTTATTAATTATTCATACTCTGTTAAAAAAAATAGAATAAGATTTGTAGTGTAGGAGGTGTGTAAAATTGTTGAAAATGAATCCGGATAAACTCAGTTCCAAGCATAGACAAGCACTGGATCAACTGTTTTACGATGTAATGGAAGAAAAGGTCAGCTGTGTAGTCAAAAAAGGTGAAAGTGTTATCAATACTTTCGATGTGGATGTTCGTGAGAATGAGACACGTTTTGTAGTAGAAGCTGAATTGCCTGGTTTTTCCATTGAGAATATTACAATCGAATATGAAAACAGTTTTTTGAGCATCATAGCACAAAAACACGAGGTCAACGAAGTTGACGATTATGATTTTATACGCCGGGAAAGAAGATATGGAGCGTTCAGACGCAATTTTCTAGTGGAACGGGTGGACAAGGAAAATATTAGAGCTACACTTAAAAATGGAGTTCTAAAAGTGGAATTGCCGAAAATTTCTCACACGATGTTTTAGTTATTTATGAGGAGTGATCAAAATGGATGATAAGCAATTTGAAGAGTTTGGAGAAGAAGAAATAGTTGATGAGGAAAGAACTGTAATAAACAGTGAACCCGAAGAAGAACTGGTTGTACCGATACAAAAGAAAAAAAGATGGAAACAGGTCGTTGCATTTTTTTTGATTCTGACACTCGTAGGTGGAAGCACCTATACCATCGGTTATTATTATGGACAGATCAATATCAATGAAGCTGCACTTGATGAAAAAATTGATGAACTCTTAAAATCAAATTACCGCTCTGAAATTTATACATCAGTGGTTGATTATATGGATGAAAAGCCAGGACAGTTTGGATCATCTGAAATTGGCTATTCTGAAATCTATGACAATGTGAGTGGGTCGATTGTTGGGATCACCAGTAAAAAGACTTACTATGATTGGTTCAATGTAGAAAGAACCCAACCTGGTTCTGGATCTGGAGTCCTCATCAGTGAAACCAAAGATTTGTTTTATGTTGTAACCAACTTTCATGTGATTGAAGGCGCTACAGAAGTTGTTGTGGACATTTCAGATGGTCTTGTTGTGGATGCGGTACTAGTTGGACACGATTCAGATACGGATCTGGCTGTTCTATCGATTAAGAAAAACGACATACCTGAACAGATGCTTTCGACGCTTAAGCCAATTGGCGTCGGTGATTCGGATGAACTTAAAGTAGGAGAACCTGCAATTGCCATTGGTAATCCGCTTGGTTATGATAGAACATTGACCGCCGGTTTTGTCAGCGCAGTAGATCGAGATATCCAAGATGAGAACAGTATGAAATATATCCAGATTGATGCAGCAATCAATCCCGGTAATTCTGGAGGAGCACTTGTCAACCGAAAAGGCGAGCTGGTCGGAATCAATTCTGCGAAGATAGTGGATACACTTGTCGAGGGCATTGGTTTTGCAATTCCATCCAATGTAATGTTGCCAATTGTAGAAGAAATCATCAAGAATGGGTATGTCGCCAGACCGTTTATCGGTATTGGTGGTGTGGATATCAATGAAGATGATTCTGAACTCTATGAAATTCCAATGGGTGTAATGATCAGATATGTCTATGAAAATTCACCAGCCGCCGAAGCTGGACTAAAAGAAGCAGATCTCATCATAGGAATTGATGACGTTAAGATTTACAATATGGCTGATTTGACAGAGTATCTTGGTGGGCTTAAACCTGGTGACAAGATAGAAGTGAAAATCATACGTAACGGTGAGGAAAAATTGGTTATCCCTGTAATTCTGGGTAACAGAAATTCCAATTGATACGAAAGCTTATTATTAAACCAGACAAATGTCTGGTTTTTTATTGTTTAAAAAAGTGGTATACTGTATTGAATAATAAGAAACTCAGGAGGAATACGTTTGAAAAACGAAAAAATTAGCGTTAAACCATTGGAAATTGATATTGTTGATCTCAATGAAGATGGTGAAGGCGTTGGAAAACATGAAGGCTTCACATGGTTTATACCGAACACCGTTCCAGGAGATCGTGTGTTTTGCATCCCTGGAGAAAAAAAGAAGAGCTATGGATGGGCGCGTGCCACCGAATGGGTAAAACATTCCAGTATCAAAGTTGACGCACCTTGTCCATATTTTGATAAATGTGGTGGTTGCCAGATTCAAAATATAGACTACAATCAGCAACTTTTGCTCAAAAGCAAATGGGTATCGGATGCACTGATCAGAATTGGAGGTTTTGATGGCACAATAGTCAAACCGGCCATAGGCATGGAATCTCCATACCGTTATCGTAACAAAGGAATTTATCCGGTCAAAGAACAAAACGGTAAAGTACAAATCGGATTCTATGAAAAAAAATCTCATCGTGTCGTAGATATCGCGGATTGCTTGATTCAACATGAAGGACATTCCAGCATAATCAAAGCATTCAAGCATTATATGAATGATTTTAAAGTGCCTGCTTTTGATGAGAGAACAAAAAAAGGCATGATCAGACATCTTGCAATCAGACAATCTGATGATGGTCAATCTGTTATGGTAATTGTAGTCACATATAAGAAATCTTTAACTATGACCAAAGCACTCGTTGATTTGTTGATCAAAGCCAATCCAAAGATTGTATCTGTAGTACAAAATATCAATCTGGATCTGGGACCAAGTGTGTTTGGAACAGAGAATAAGATTCTTTACGGATCGGATTCCATTGTGGATCATCTCGGCAATCTTGATTTTAGAATATCTCCTTTATCTTTTTTCCAGGTCAACAGTGAACAGGCTTTAAAACTGTATGAAACCGCTCTTGAGTTTGCTTCGCTTACTGGTGAGGAAACTGTAATGGACCTCTATTCAGGTACAGGAACCTTGTCTTTGTTCCTGGCTGAAAAGGCGAAAAAGGTATATGGTGTCGAGAGTTATGCGGATGCGGTAAATGATGCAATTCAAAATGCTGAAATGAACGGCATAAAAAATGCAGAGTTCATAATTGGTACAGCTGAGGAAATCACACCTAATCTTTTGGAAAAGGGTATTTTACCGAATGTGGTTGTTGTTGATCCACCGAGAAGCGGTTGTGAACCAGAAGTGCTTGAGAGCATTCTTAAAATGATGCCAGAGCGAATCGTATATGTTTCCTGTAAACCATCGACATTGGCCAGAGACCTTAAAACGCTTTGTTCTGACAATCTATACGAAGTTGTGGAAGTTCAGCCTGTAGACCTATTTGGTCACAGTATGCATGTGGAGACGGTTGTATTGATGTCTAGGAAATAAAGAAGTGTACTCTGAAAGGCTTGATATAAGCCTTTCCGGGTTTTTAGTGATAAATATTTCAGCTAGAAAAACCATGATTTTTTGCTCTGCGGGAATTAGTCCAAGAGTGACTAAAATCACCGTACAGAGCGAATTAGATGTCGCTGACCCCGTACAGAGCAGAATGGATGTCAGAGGGTTTGTACAGAGCAGAATGGATGTTTTTGTGCAATGGCGGGATTGAAAGAGTAGGTTGGATGTTGGGGAAGTGTTTTTAATTTCAGCATAAAAAAGTGTGGTGAGGAAAGATTATGGATTTTAATGCAACAGAATGGTTTGAAAGGAACTACAAATGGATTAGTGCAGTTATTGTTATTACTGTTTCAATAGGGGCAGTCTTTTACTATTTTTCTCTTCAAGACAAAAGTGATACATTTATTGCAGCGTCTGTTTACGCTTTGTTCTTATTTGTCGCAGGGATTTATATGAATTATATGAGCAACAGAATAGCCGATAAACTCCAAGATCGTATTGAGATTTACTTAAATCTACAAAGAGTCCATGGCTTTTTTCAATCTATTTTAGAAGAAAAGGTGTTAGATTATGATGCAACAAAAAGTGCAATTATTTCATTTCGAGTTTTTACAAGTCGTACAGAAGGCATGCAAAAGGAAGAAATAACTCCTTATATAAAACAACTTGGAATAAAGTTTGATGCAAAAGAGCTCGAAATAGAAAATATCTTTCTAGAACAATATTCAAATTTATCAAAATCGATAACCGATATAGTTGAAAGTTACATCAGAGATAACGACATCACGATTACTTGTAGATATGTAAATATTCATGACATATTTAACTTTAATCCGGATTTATGGTGCAAAGAGTATTTGAGTAATTATGAAACTGACGGCAAAAAAATGGTAAATTATATATATGATAAAATTAATGATTTGAGTGGCGATTACTCAAATCTGGAAAGACTTAGTACAAAAGTTCATAAACTTTATTTTGGTTATTTCAACAAGGCAAAGCAAAATATAAAGCATATTGAAAAAATGTACGGACGTAAACTTCAACATATAATTTCTCAACAACGTGAGATCCAAAGCAATTTCGATTATTTGTTTCAGCTTCTCAAGAAAATGGAGGAGCGTATTTCACTCCAAATGGAGGAGCATGATTCCAAAATTGAAAACTATGTGGATTGCCTTGAGAAAACAAGTGAATCGATTGATAGTTTATGCTTCGGCGTAGATGAGATCAAAGACATTGTCTTAGACTTGGATGATAAGTTTTTAGTATAAAAAAAGTAAGGCCCCCTACGTTCAACATACCGTAGAGCGCCTTACTTTTTTCTATTCTTCTATATCAACTGCCAGTCCAGACTTGAATTCCACAGTGAATTTGCCCTCGTGGATAGTGACCTTTTCAATCAGCCTCCTTACCAGCGCCTCCTCGTATTCGGTAATGGAGGTGGGCTGCTCATTTAGGAAGGCGCTCATGTCAGCGATCCGCTTCTTGATTTCATCCTTGCTAGCGCTGTCCACTTGAACTTTTTGCTTCTGTTCTCTCAATGAGTGGATCTCATCTGCTACATCCTCATAATCAGATTTTGTGCTGGCCAGTTTGAGAAGTTCAGCCTGTAGTTCTCCTAATCTTTTGTCGATATCGGCTAGAGCCTGATTATTATCTTGGCTGATTACCGTGGCGATATTATTTTCTAGAATGGATAGGAAGGTGTCCTTCTCACCCAAGGTTTCATTAATGGCTTTGATAAGAATCTGCTCAATTGAGCTTTCCTGAACCGTTCGAGCGTCGCAGAATAGGCCAGTGTTTTCTAGGCGGCTGACGCAGCGCCAAACGATAGACTTCTTGCCGCGGTTATTCCAGTGGACTCTTCGGAACACTTCACCGCAGGTGCCGCAAATAATCATTTGAGAGAAGCAGTGGTTGCTGCTGTATGTTCTCTTTTTACCACTTGGACTGGTGTGGACAATGCGCCTTCTAATCAGTTCCTCCTGGACCTGCATGAAAATTTCACGCGGGATGATGGCCTCATGGCTATTTTCCACGTAGTACTGGGGGACAAGGCCGTTGTTCTTGACTCGTTTCTTTGTAAGAAAGTCAACGGTGTAGGTCTTCTGAAGAAGTGCATCTCCGATGTATTTTTCATTCCGGAGGATTTGATTGATGTTGCTGGTGTGCCATTTGTCTCGTCCAGCTCCATTCTTGATGCCATCAGCCTCTAGGCCTCGAGCAATCTTTAGCATGCTGGATCCTTCCAGGTACTCTCTATAAATACGTTTTACAATCTCAGCTTCCTCTGGAACAATGACCAGTTTCTTATTCTCATCTTTGGTGTAGCCTAGAAACCATTTGCAGTTCACTTGAATTTCGCCTTGTTGGTACCGGTATTGCAGCCCAAGCTTTACGTTTTGACTGAGTGATTGGCTCTCCTGCTGGGCAAGGGAAGCCATGATGGTGAGCATGACCTCGCCCTTGGAATCCATGGAATTGATGTTTTCCTTCTCAAAGAATACCGCAATATTTTCATCCTTAAGCTGCCTAATGTACTTCAGGCAATCCAGTGTATTTCTGGCAAATCGGCTTATGGACTTAGTAATCACCATGTCAATATTTCCTGCCATGCACTCATCTATCAGGCGATTAAACTCTTCTCGTTTCTTGGTGTTGGTTCCTGATATACCGTCATCCGCAAATATCCCTGCCAGCTGCCAGTCTGGATGACCGCTGATGAATGCTGTGTAGTGTTCAATTTGAGCTTCGTAGCTTGTGGCCTGCTCATCGCTATCGGTGGATACTCTGCAGTAGGCGGCTACTCGTAGCTTGGGCTTTTCTTCATCAGGACTTTTACGTTTATGCTTCCTTGCTGGTATTACTGTTACATTCGCATTGACCGCCATTAGTATTCACCTCCGTTTCGATCAGACTGTAGGCGTATTCTGCCTGCTTAAAAGGATCATCAAATTGTTTATTTCCCTCTGCAATGAAGAAGAAAGTGGGAGCAGGAGATCCTATTAGTTCTTTCTTTTCCCAAATACGTCCAAGCTTTTCAGCCCGACTCATTCGTTCTATTTCCGCAGCTTCAAAGCTAGCTTTATCAATGATTGCAGGGTAGAAGCCATCTCCGACATATCTCTTGTTTTTCAGTATGTTGCCGATTCCGGCATGAAAAGCTTTAATACCTGCTTTCTTTGCAGCGGTGGCCAGTGAATCGCCAGATAGATAAGCTTCAAAGAGCACTTTTATTTTTTCTGACTTTTCCTGATCGACAACCGCTTTGCCATTTTCAATTTTGTAACCATAGGGTGTGTGGCCCATTCAATTCACTTGCCTTTCTTTCAGTGTGATTCCGCATTTCAATTCAAACCCAATTTCTTCCCTTGAGTACACAGTGATGTGATCCACAAATCTGTCAAAAACATCGCTGTTAAATTCTAAGAGCATCGGAGATTTGCTTGTAAACCGCAAGAGTTCATTGACAACTTTTTGAGTCTCGTCATCGCTACTCAGCAACCTCATCAGAGATTCTTTTTGCTGTTTCAGGCGTTCCAGTTCATTTAAAAGCTCATTGTTGCCTTTCTTATAAACTGCTGGATCAAGATACCCTTTGGCTCTAAGACCACTAAGCACATTTTGCTGCTCGCCGTTTTCTTCAATTTTCTTATCGATCTCTTGAATTTTTGAAAGGCTATCTTCAGAGTTCATTCCAGTAAGACTATCCAGCAGGGGCTTTAAAACAAGCTTATGACCGAAGATAAGTTTATTGATCATCGTGATAAAGGCATACTCGATTTGAGCCTCGGGAATAGATTTCATCGAACAACTATCGATGTCTGAAATGTGAGTGGAGCAGGACCATGTGATTTTGTGCTTTCCTGAGGTCATGACCCTTCGCTTGAATTTCCCGCTGCATTCACCACAGATGATTTTTCCTGAAAAGGGGTAGCGGTTAAGGTATTTAGAGGTATTTTTCTTTATACCTTTTTCCCGGCCGCGTTGGTCAATAATGGCCTGAGCAGCTTCAAACTTATCATGGGTTATAATTGCTTCATGATGTCCCTTAAAAAGGTACTGATCTTTCTCCCCATTGTTGATGTGTCTATTGAAGGAGCTGTCAGTATAGGTCTTTTGAAAGATAGCATCACCAGTATATTTTTCGTTGGTGGCCATTCCACGTATGGTAGTCGATCTCCATTTCCCACCTTTTTGAGTTGGAACTCCACGTCGGTTCAAGTCATCAGCAATTTTCTGTGTGCCTCTTCCAGATAAAATCTCAGCAAAGATAAAGCGGACAATTTCAGCCTGTTCCTCGTTGATCATCAGCTTCCCATCGACACTGTCGTAGCCATAGGGAGGAGAAGAGATTTTATAGGTCCCATTTTGGAATCGTCTCTGTACAGACCACTTGTTATTCTCTGAAATGGAAATGGACTCACTTTCGGCCAGTCCACTCAGGATTGACAGCATGAGTTCGC
>JAWSUW010000005.1:0-25844 GCA_033549245.1 Bacillota bacterium
GATTCGGATCATAGGGAATGTCAAAATCGGAAATTGCATATTCAAGTGCGATACTTTCTGACTTTTTGAAATCAAAAAGGGTTTCATCCGCATCAAACAATAAAATTTTATATTTCATAAAGACCTCCAATGGATTATAGTTATATTGTAACATGTTAATGAAGCTGTATCTATTGTAATGCAAATTTGAGTTTGGCGATGCAATTAAGGGTATGTATTTTTAAATTGAAAGTAAGTGGGTGACAATATGTTTGATGTCAAAGCGCAGGAAATTTACCATGATGCAAAAAACAAAGGCAAAAAAGAATACAACCGTCTGAAGTCCAAGGGTCTGTCCGGCCATTTGTCCTCTCTTGACGGTATATTGAAAGATATTGAAATAGTAGGGACTTCATATCTGGGCACCTATGAGATTCCACTAAAAAAAGTGGTTGGTACCTATTATCATTCCAGAAGGATGACCTTCTCAAAGAGCTTTTTACCACTTGAATCTGAACATTCCGAATTTGGAAGCAAATGGGCGGCACTGTGCAAGGCACATTTGACCGAGGGGATCAGGGATCCAATAAAGGTATATGAGTACATGAACTACTATTATGTCGTAGAAGGCAATAAGAGAGTCAGTGTTCTAAAGTACTATGATGCTGTGAATGTCATGGCTGAAATCACAAGATTGATCCCCAAATTTGATCCCGAGGATGATAATATTGTCCTTTACTATGCTTTTATGGGTTTTTTCAAAGTAACCAAGATCATTAATATTTGGCTTTCCAAACCCTATAGATATAAAAGACTGCTGGCATATCTTGAAAACTATAAACCTGAGTCACAAGATGAGAACTCAAAATATGAGTTCTTCCTGAAAGAGGTTTATATGCCATTTCGTAGATTGTACCTTGATAATGGGGGAGAGGAACTTACAATCACCACAGGTGATGCGTTTTTACTCTACGCGAGACTCTATGGAATTTCAGATGTTCTTGACGTGGACCATGTCAAGACTATCATGCCAAACCTGATCAAGGAATGCAGCCGATATGGAGAGCAAGATGAGCCTGAAATAGTGACTACAACAGATGACATGGAACGCGTCGCTTTTTTTGATGCCATTTCATCATTTATTGCACCGAGAAACATTAAAGTCGGATTTGTTTACGCCAGAACTGTAGAGCATTCTGGATGGACTTATTCTCATGAACTGGGCAGGCAATATATCGAGACGATTTTTGGAGATCGAGTCACAACGGGATATATCGAGGAAGTGCCTGAGGATGCGTCAGCATATGAAGTTATCAAAGATTTTGCTTCTGAAGGATATGATGTGGTTTTCACGACCAGTGAGGTTTATCGAAAGGCAACACTGAAATGTGCCATGGAAATGCCTAAAGTCAAATTTTTCAATTGCTCTGGCAACAGACCCTATGTCCATATGACCAATTATTTCGGTAGAACATATGAGCCGAGGTTTTTGACCGGTTTGATTGCAGGGGCGCTCACCAAGACTGGAATTGTGGGCTATACGGCAACTGATCCCAATCCGGAGGTACTTTCTTGTATCAATGCGTTTGCTCAGGGAATGAAAATGACCAATCCAAATTCCAAACTTCTGGTGACATGGACGGGTGAGTGGAATAATCCAAAAGTCACCACGGATCTTAGCCAGGAAATGATTCGAAGAGGGGCGGACTTAATAAGCAATAAGAACCTTTTGGTGCCAAGAGATGTCACATTGAAATATGGAGTTTATTCCATGCTTTGCGACATAGATCCAGTGACTCAAAAACCTAAGAATTATTTGGCCTCTCCGATTTGGAGATGGGGCGGATTTTATGAGAAGATTATCAGCAGTATATTGAATGGATCTTATCAGAGAATGGTATCAAGTGATTCTGAAAGTCAAAGGCTCATCAATTTTTGGTGGGGAATGGAATCGGGTGTTATCGATCTCTATGCCGCTGAAGATAAATTGCCGTCGGAAACTATGAAATTGATCAAATTGATGAAGAAAATGATCATTACAGATCAATACCACCCTTTCACTGGCCCAATCAATGATGCTGAAGGAAACGTTCAGGTCGAGGTGGATGAAATTTTATCTGCGGAAGCCATCCTGAATATGGATTGGTATGCAGATAATGTAGAAATCATCAGTAATCTATAATCGTGTAATCGAATGCATTGATGATTGTTGTATTATTATACTTGATTTTTCGTTCAAAAATACCATAATTGAGATGCTGGTGACCATGAACCATTAGCTTTGGCTGATACTTGTCCATGAGTCGTGTGAAAACTTTAAAACCAGTATGTGCAAGATCACCACCATCACCGAGCTCAAAGGCTGGTGCATGTGTGAGCAAAATGTCAAATCCCTTGATGTATTTGAGGCGGTTCTTGGCAATGCGCAGAGCCATTTCGCGTTCTGTGTATTGAAAAGGACCGCCTTTATATTTCATGCAGCCTCCAAATCCCAATATCCTTACGCCTTCATGTACATAAATTCGCCCATCAATGCAGATGCACCCTTCCGGTGGAGATTCTATAAGGCGTGAGTCGTGGTTGCCATGAACATAAAGGACCGGAACGTTTAACATTGTGGCCACAAAAGAGAGATAACTGGCTTTAAGATCTCCGGCTGCCAGCACCAGTGAGATGTCCTTGAAACGCTCCTTGTCGAAATGATTGTGTATGTAATTGCTTTCTATGTCAGAAATGGCTAGAATTTTCATAGATCTCCCCAGGTTGTATTGTTCAGATTTAAAACCATTTTATCATTGTTTGTAAATTAATCAAAGAAAAAACTTGTAATTATGAAACCGGTTTCCTATAATTGAATTATGAAAGTGAGGTGCTTGACTTGGATTTCGAAGAGAAAATGAATCAACTAAAAGACTTGTTGGAAAAAGACTATTACGAGTTGTATCCAGGCAGAAACGACGCTCTGGAGAAACTGTATGCCTTGATGATAAAACATCAGTCCAGTAGAACTGAAGCGCTGAAAAGGAGAGACAAATCCGGATCGGATTGGCTTTATGCCGCTGATACTGTAGGAATCATGCTTTATGTGGATCTGTTCTCAAACAATTTAAAAAAACTCATCGAGCATTCGGATTATTTCAAGAAACTTGGAATCACACTGATCCATCTGATGCCAATCTTGAAACCGAGAATGGGAGAGAATGATGGCGGTTACGCCGTACAGGATTACAGATCCATTGATTCGAGAATCGGGACAATGAATGATTTTAAAAAACTGGTGAAACATTATCATGATAACGGCATTCGTATTTGCATTGATTATGTCATCAATCACACAGCGGATGATCATGAATGGGCGAAAAAGGCTCAGTCTGGAGATGAAAAATATCAAAAATACTATTTTATGTTCGACACTGACGGGATTCCAAAACAGTTTGAGGCCGCATTACAGGAAGTCTTTCCGAAAGTCGCCCCTGGAAATTTCACTTATTTGGAGAGTTTGGGCAAATGGGTAATGACTACTTTCTATCCATTCCAATGGGATTTGAATTTCAGGAATCCTGAAGTTTTTCATGAAATGGTGGACAATTTACTATATTTGACGGATGTCGGAGTGGATATGATCAGGCTTGACGCCATACCTTATATCTGGAAAACAATGGGGACAAACTGCAAAAACCTCCCTGAGGTTCATCTGCTCATCGGTTTGTTCAGAAAAATAATTGAAATTTGTGCACCTTCCACCGCCCTCCTTGGAGAGGCTATTGTCGAACCGGATACAATAGTCAAGTATTTCGGTAAAAGTGAGCGTTTGGAATGTCACTCGCTATATAATGCATCGTATATGGTCGAAATCTGGAATGCTATAGCGACAAGAGACGCAAGACATATCTCATGGATGAAAGAGTATGATTTACCACCTGCGAGTGTCTGGATCAATTACGCAAGATGCCATGACGATATTGGTTGGGGACTGGATGGTGAAAGGCTTATGAGAATGGGGTTCGATCCGAATGCGCATAAGTCATTTTTGATAGATTTTTATCTCGGATCGCTGGAAGACAGTTTTTCTTCAGGAGAACTTTACGAATTCAACCCGATCACCATGGATGCCAGGAATTCAGGTACCTTGGCCAGCCTGGCTGGTCTGGAAAAAGCGATTAAACTTTCCGATGATTATCAGATGGAACTGGCTATAAAACGTATCCGTCTGATTCATGCGTTATTTTTGTTCAGGAAAGGGATACCAATGCTCTATAGTGGCGATGAAATTGGTCAACTCAATAATTTGAGTTATCTTGAAGATGATCATAAGAAAAATGACTCGAGGTGGCTGCACAGGATGTCATTTGACTGGAAACTGGTCTCAGATCCCCAATCTATTGAGACTGTTCATGCAAAAATCCTCAATACTGTAAAACAACTTATTGAAACCAGAAGAACTTATACCGGTGAAGCTGCTGTCGTGGATGAACAGATTGTCAGACAAACTAATGATCATTTGCTTGTCATACACCAAATCACTTCAAACAATGAATCCGTTTTACTGATTTTTAATATGTCAGAAGATCGACAATGGCTTTATACCAACGAATTGAAGCGTTATGGATTAGGGGGTATATGGCGAGAAACCATTCAAGGCAAGGCGATCGATTTGACTAAAAATAGAGTGGTTTTAGGCCCTTATGAATTTTTTGTAACTAAAATGTGAAAAAAGGGTTGCAAATGTGAAACCGGTTTCCTATAATGTAATTATCAGAGTATTCTGATTCGGAAATGGGTAAGGACTACATAAGTGTTGTTTATACAACGTGTTAGTCAACTGTTAAACTCAAACCAATTAAGGGGGAACAAAAATGAAAAGATCTTTAGCTTTATTGATGGTTTTGGTTCTTATGGTCGCCATGTTGGCAGGTTGTGCTCAATCTACCAAAGAAGATCAAACTGTAGTCATTTATCAAAACAAAGTAGAAATTCATGAACAACTC
Organism: Bacillota bacterium; assembly: GCA_033549245.1. Classification (GTDB taxonomy): domain Bacteria; phylum Bacillota; class Clostridia; order Peptostreptococcales; family Acidaminobacteraceae; genus Fusibacter_D. The sequence goes on from JAWSUW010000005.1 coordinate 4,968, forward strand.
TCTGCTTTTGCCGCACTTTATGAAGAAGAGACCGGCGTTAAAGTAACAGTTAAAACATCAGGTGGTGACTCACCTTATGCTGAAAACCTGAAGGCAGAGTTCCAGTCCGATCGTCAACCTGATATTTATGTTATTGAAGGTATGGGCGGTTACAACACTTGGGAATCAAAATTGACACCATTTGAAAACCAAGAATGGATGGACCTGACAATACTGGAATTCGTTGTGGATGGTAAAACTTTTGGATTCCCTGTTGCGGTTGAAGCATGGGGTATGGCATACAATGCCGACTTGCTTTCACAAGCTGGAATCGATCCTGCAACATTGACATCTCAAGAAGCATACAGAGCAGCATTCGAGAAAATCGATGCCATGAAAGACGAACTCGGTATCAAATCAGTGGTTGCCATGGCAGCTGGTCCTGATATGAGATGGGTTACAGGACTTCACAACTTCAATGGTTATTTGTCAGCCGGTCTTCCTTATGGAGATACTACTGTACTTGACAAACTCAATAATGGTGAGGCTGATATGGACAGATTGACTGAATATGCGGATTGGGTTGAACTTTTATTCGAATATGCAGACCGTTCAGTTTTATTGACAGGTAATTACGACGCTCAAGTTGGACAATTTGGTACAGGCCAATCTGTATTTATCCATCAAGGCAACTGGATTGATCCATGGTTGGTATCTAATGAAATAGACTTCCCAATGGGCTTTGCACCACATGCATCTGTTAAAGGTGAGCATAATTCCATCTTCATCGGAGCACCTTCATTCTATGTCATCAATAGCGACAGTGAAAACAAAGAAGCCGCTAATGCATTCTTGAACTTCATGGCTACAAATGAAGCTGGTCACAACTACATGGTAAATGAAGCGAAAATGGTTCCTGCATTCACCAATGTTGAACTCAAACCAGATACACCACTTTCTGCAAATGCTGCTGAATGGTTGGCAAAAGATGCAAAATACACCTGGTTACAAAATGATATGCCTGATGGTTTCGGTATGGGCACAATAGCTCCTATATATGAAAGTTATGCAAAGGGCGACATTGACAAAGCTGAATTCATCAACCAATTGGCTGCAAAAATCGCAGAACTCAAGTAATATCACAAAATGAAAAAGGGGTGTCCAGTCACCCCCTTTTTTCTTTAATACCTGTAATTGATTTTAAGAAGGAGATATTATGAACAGACATGTTAAGGATAAATTGGTGTTTTGGTTATTTCTGGCACCGGCTTTGATTTCTTTCTTAGTGGTGGTAATTATTCCGTTTTTTATGGGACTGTATTATTCGATGACGGATTGGACTGCAGTAGCCGGATTAAAGGCAAATTGGGTCGGACTTGAAAATTATAAAGCCATGTTTTCGAGTTTGGCATTCAAGTATTCATTTATGAGAACTTTTCTATTTACATTATTAAGCGTATTATCCATTAATTTCATAGCGCTGACATTCGCATTTTTAGTTACACGTGAAATCAGATTCAGAAATTTTTATCGTGCTGGATTCTTCATTCCCAATCTGATTGGTGGTTTGGTTCTGGGTTACATATGGCAGTTCATTTTCAAAAGTGTCGTTCCGGCAATCGGATCACTTTTGGGAATCAACTTTCTCGAGGAACTGCTTTTGCTTGCTGATCCGAATCTGACTCTTTTTGGATTGATCTTGGCTTTCACATGGCAATATGCTGGCTACATCATGATGATTTATGTCGCAGCACTTCTCAATGTTCCTCAAGAATTGCTTGAGGCCAGTGAGATTGACGGTGCAAACTTTTGGCAAAAGTTGTGGAATATTACAGTTCCAATGATTGCTCAGGCATTTACGATCACATCATTCTTGACGCTTGTCAACTCGTTCAAACAATACGACATCATCGTAGCTTTGACAAGTGGAGGACCTACTGCGATTTATCAAGGACAAACAGTGAATTCAACGGAACTTTTAGCCGTTCATATCTATAATGTGGCCTTTAAGTATAACAACATGGCTGAAGGTCAAGCAAGAGCAATAGTATTCTTCCTGGTTCTATCGGTGGTTTCTATAGGACAGGTGTATTACAGTAAGAAAAGGGAGGTTGAGATGTAATGAAAAATAAGAAGAAAATCACCAAAATCGTATTGACAGTCGTTACAGTCGTTTTGTTTTTATTGACATTGTTTCCATTTTTCATTGTACTGATCAACTCTGCAAAGTCGTCACTTGAAATTATCACTGATCCGATTTCGTTACCAGCAAAATGGTCACAACTTTTTGCCAATATCAAAGAAATTTGGACCAGCCCAAGTATCCGATATGCTTCAAGTGTCTATGCGTCATCAATCATCACGATTCTTTCTCTGATCGCAATTTCGGTTTTCTCTGCAATGGCCGCATGGGTTCTTGTAAGAAAGAAATCAAAAATGTCGACATTTATATTCCTACTTTTCATTAGTGGATTGATCATTCCGTTTCAAGTGGTCATGTTTCCACTGGTGGCATTGTTTAGAACCATTAACCAGACGATCGGACTCCCTATGCTCAGGACATATCATGGTATGATATTCGCATATATCGGATTTGGTGCGCCTCTTGCTGTATTTATGTTTCATGGATTTATAAAATCGATTCCACTGGAGCTGGAAGAAGCGGCATTGATTGATGGGTGTTCAAAAACTCAGATATTCTTTTTGATAGTCATGCCCATTTTGAAGCCTATTTTTGTTACAATAAGTATACTCAACGCTATTTGGATTTGGAACGACTTCCTATTGCCATCACTCATCCTCGGCGTTGGTCAGGATATACAGACAATTCCACTTGCCATTGCTGCTTTTGCCGGATCTTTCGTAAAGAAATGGGATTTGATCATGACAGCAGTTCTTATGGCAGCAGCACCAATTATAGTTGGTTTCATACTTGGTCAGAAACATATCATCAAAGGAATGGTATCGGGTTCTATCAAGTAACCTAGGAAAATGCACCGGGAGGTAGTCGTGAAAATCACAATTAAAGATATCGCCGATCGTGCTGGAGTCTCAAAAGCAACTGTGTCGAGAGTACTCAACAACTCAAAGCCTGTGAGCGATGAGGTGAGAAACAAAGTGCTTAAGGTCATAGAAAAAACCAATTTCAAACCAAATGCAGTAGCAAGAAGTCTTTCTCTTAAAAAATCGCATTTGATCGGAATCATTCTACCTGATCTTTCAAACCCCGTGTTTTCCCGTATCATATCCGGGATAGAGAATTATATTCGCGATAAGGATTATTCATTGCTGATCACTGCTACGGATTTCAACGCTGATATGAAAATTCAACACATTCGCATCTTGAAGGACAAAGGCGTTGATGGGTTGATTTTAGTGACTGATCATGGAAATGATGAGTTCCATGAGGAACTTCTGAGTTTCAAGAAACCTGTTGTGATGATAGGCTCAGACAGCGCTATTGAAACCATTCCAGTTGTCAAGATAGACAATTATCGTGCCGCCACTGAAGCGACTCAATATCTTTTGGACTTAGGGCATCAAAAGATAGCGATGATCAGAGGTCCACTGACAGATCCCCATTCAGGTATGGAGCGATATGAGGGATTCAAGGATACAATGACTTCCCGAGATTTGTTTGACCCCGATTTAATTGTGGAAGGTTGGTATTCATTTGACGATGGTTATAAGGGAATGACAGCTTTACTTAAGCAAAAAAATGTTCCGACAGCAGTGTTCTGTGCATGTGACCTATTGGCGATCGGAGCAATGAAATGTGCACTCGAGCAAGGGTACAGAGTTCCTGAGGAAATTGCATTCATAGGTTTCGACGATGTCGAGATGTCCAGGATGTACAATCCATCACTTAGCACTATCAGACAACCATTTGAAGAAAAGGGAAAACTTGCGGTCAGACAATTGATTGAAATGCTCGAAAGACCTGTAAATGAAGTGAATCCTGAGCTCATCAAGAGCCATACTTTGACCCACAGACTGATAGTGAGACAAAGTACAGAGAAAAGTCATGGGAGGTAATATGAATTCAATCCTTTGCATCGGTGAGCTGCTCATTGATTTCATCGGTGCTGAAACTGGCAAACCCATAGCCAAGCAAAGCTCTTTCTTGATGAAAGCAGGTGGTGCTCCTGGAAATGTTGCCTGTACCATCGGAGCTTTAGGAGGCAAATGTTACTTGTCCGGTGCTGTTGGAAAAGATGGCTTCGGTGATTTTCTGATTGAGACACTGAAATCATTCAATGTCAGCATCGATGCCGTTAAAAGGTCGGAAGAACATACCACTTTGGCTTTTGTTTCCGTGGATCAGAACGGCGAGAGAGATTTTGTCTTCAATAGAGGTGCAGACGCGGATCTGGACAGAACCGACATTGACAACGGAATCTTTGAGGAATGCCCAATAATCCACTTAGGAGCGGCAACAGGATTTTTAGAGGGTAGCCTAAAAAAAACTTACATCAAGGTTCTATCGGAAAGTTATGAAAAGAATCGATTTATTTCTTTCGATCCAAATTATAGAAGCGCTTTTTGGGCAAATGATACTGAGAATTTTATTGAAACTGCCAAACTTTTTATCGAAAAGTCGGATTTGGTCAAATTGAGTGAAGAAGAGGCTCTTTTAATCTCCGAAAAAGGGAGTCTCAATGAAGCTGTGATTTTTTTCAAGGAGCAATACAGTGCTGTATTTGCAATTACATTGGGTAGTGAAGGTGTTAGATTATTCAACAGGGCTTGGGACGAAAAAATCTCTGCCCCAGTTGTAAAGGTAAAAGATACAACCGGTGCAGGTGATGCGTTCATAGGTGCTTTGATTTATGAAATCGGAAAATCCGAGGCTCCTAAAATGGCTGTAAAAGAAAAATTAATTATGATGGAATATGCAGAAAAATCCAATCGTGTGGCATCCGTCATATGCACTGAATATGGTGCTCTTACTGCACTTGACAAAATTTGAACCAATATTTTAAAGGGAGGAAACACTCATGGCGAAAGTGAGAATAAGCAATATTAACAAGATTTATCCCAATGGGTTTCATGCGGTCAAAGATGTTGACTTGTCTATAGAAGATAAGGAGTTCATGGTTTTTGTCGGTCCATCAGGTTGCGGTAAGACAACAACACTCCGTATGATTGCAGGACTTGAGGATATTACTAGTGGTGATATGTATATCGGGGATAAAATTGTAAACGATGTTTCTCCAAAAGATAGAAATATTGCAATGGTTTTTCAAAATTATGCGCTTTATCCGCATATGTCAGTATACGACAATATGGCTTTTGGACTAAAACTCTCCAAAACACCTAAAGGTGAAATAGAGGAGCGCATCCAAAAAGCTGCTAAAATTTTGGATATTGAACCACTCCTCAAGAGAAAACCAAAGCAACTTTCGGGTGGGCAAAGACAACGTGTCGCACTTGGTCGGGCAATAGTAAGAAAACCTGAAGTCTTTTTGATGGATGAACCATTATCCAATTTGGATGCAAAGCTTAGAATTCAAATGAGAGCTGAACTCATCAAATTGCACAAGGAACTTGAAACCACTTTCATATATGTCACACATGATCAGACTGAGGCCATGACAATGGGAACCCGCATTTGTGTCATGAACGGTGGACTCGTTCAACAAGTGGCAGATCCAAGAACCATTTATAATGCGCCTGCGAATTTATTTGTTGCTGGGTTTATCGGAGCACCACAAATGAATTTTTTTGATGGTCAAGTGAATGATGATTTGAAACTAGTCGTTGGAAATCAATCGTTTAAGATGACTGAGGCTCTGACTGAAGCTGTAAAAAGCAAAGAGAAGAAGAATACACCCCTTGTGGTCGGCATTCGTCCTGAGGATATCAGATGTGGTGATGCCAATGAAGGTGTAGCCGCAATAGTTGAAATGACAGAACTCTTAGGTAGCGATCTCAATGTTTACTTCAAAATCGCTGAAAAGCAATATATCATGAAAGCCGAAGCCTCCAATCAGATGAAAATGGGCGATCAGATTTTCGTGGTTTTCAATCCGGATAGATTGCATTTATTTGACAAGGAAACTGGTGATTCACTCATCTATTAATATTCAGGAAAGACGTAGGGAAAATTATGTGGAAATTGACAAAAAATGAATATGATCCATCTGGGCAGTTGGTTGAAGAAAGCTTGTTTATGGTTGGCAATGGTTATATCGGTGTCAGAGGATGCTTTGAGGAAGAGTATCCTGATGGACCGAGTGTCCGAGGCACATACATCAACGGGTTATATGATCGCGTCCCAATGATTCATGCCGAGATGGCTTTTGGATTCCCTACGGTTCAAGACAAGCAACCTAGAATTGCAGACACTCAGACTTGTCTCATTTGGCTCGACGGGGAAAAAGTGGCACTTTATGAAAATCGATATGAGACTTATTATCGTCATGTGGATTATCATAAAGGGGAAACTGAGCGAAGCTATATCTATATCACACGAACCGGAAAAAAAGCTCATCTGAAGTTCAACAGATTGGCATCATTGGTCAATGCTCATATTCTGGCTTACAGAATAGAGGTAATCTTTGATGGCAAAATCGAACTCGTCAGTGTTTTGGATGGAGATATAGAAAATTACAGCAATCCCGATGATCCAAGAACCGGGCAGGGACACACCAAATTGATGGAAATCTTGCAAATAGACTTCAAAGATCTGGAATCCAGGTTATTGATGGAGACCAAATCCACAAAAATAAAGCAAGCGACTATAGTGAGGCATAATGTCATCAGTCCGATGGATTACGAGCTCAATCATAATTTGAATGAAAAAAATGTCGTGACGAAAGTCATCGGTAAAAATCACCTGACTCTCGACAAAATCTGTGTTTTGACCGATAGCATCCGGATAGATGACGCAATGGGTGGAGCAATATCTATCCAAAGTGCCATCGAAGGACATTCCTATGAGGATTTGCGTCAGTCACAGACATTATACTTGAATCGATACTGGAAAAATTCGGACATTGAGATCAAAGGCAATCCATCCGATCAAAGAGCGATCAGATTCATGCAATATCAATTACTACAATCTGTTGGAATTGACGCGTATTCAAACGTTTCAGCCAAAGGACTCTCTGGCGAGGGCTATGAAGGTCATTATTTTTGGGATACTGAAATCTATGTCTTGCCTGTCCTTATGATCAATCAACCTGAACGTGCAAAACACTTGCTCGAGTATCGATATCATATACTGGAACATGCAAAAAAACGTGCCAAAGAGTTAGGTCAAAGCAAAGGTGCTGCATATGCATGGAGGACGATTTCCGGAATTGAATGTTCGGGGTATTTTCCAGCAGGGACTGCACAATATCACATCAATTCAGATATTGCTCATGCTTTTATACAGTATCACCTCTACACAGAAGATTGGAATTTCTTGGTTGAGAAGGGGGCCGAGGTCATCTTTGAGACCGCGAGGACTTGGCTTGAAATCGGACATTTCCATAATGAGGAATTTCACCTCCATGGTGTGACCGGTCCTGATGAATATACAGCGATTGTCAGCGATAATTATTATACTAATGCCATGGCTAAACACCATATGCTTTGGGCATATAAAATTTATGAACAACTTCGTGACCATGAAGATTCAGAGATCAGATTTAAATTTTCCGAGATGATGAAACGCATAGATCTAACTTCCGAGGAACTGAAGCAAATGATGGATGCATCCCAGCGTATGGTGCTGCCGTATGATGAAGCACTGGGTATTTTTGCTCAGGACGCCACATTTCTAAGCAAAGCGGTTTGGCCATTTGAAAAGGTCGATCCGGCAAAAAAACCACTGCTGCTTCACTACCATCCACTGACTATTTATAGGCATCAGGTACTCAAACAAGCGGATACCATATTAGCTCATTTCTTACTTGAAGATTATGCGGATGACAAAAGCATATGTAGAGGATTCGATTACTATGAAAAGATCACTACCCATGATTCTTCATTATCCAGTTGTATTTATGGGATCATGGCTTCAAGATGCGGTTACAGGGAAAAGGCTTACGATTATTTCAGTGATGCTGTCTTTTTGGACCTCAAGGACACTCATGGCAATACCAAGGATGGTCTTCACATAGCCAACATCAGCGGAACCATTTTAAGTGTTTTTGCAGGCTTTGCAGGTTTGAGGAGTACTGACACTGGACTTAAATTCAGACCTTATGTTCCAAGTGAATGGGAAGGGTATTCGTTCAAGATGTTTTATAAAGGCAGAAATCTTGAAGTTAATGTCGATGACAATTTCGAGATTGTACTTTTAAAGGGTGATGCTCTTGTTATTACAGTCTTTGATGAGCAATATGAACTTGGTTTCGAGCAACCAGTCATTAGACCGCTAGATAAAAAGGAAGTGAACCAATGATCAAAAAATATAAAGGTTTTGTTTTCGATTTGGATGGTGTGCTTACAGAAACCAGCAACGCACATTTTGAGGCGTGGAGGGAACTGGCCACCGAAATGGGATTTGAACTTCCAGGTCACGTTATCGATGAAGTACGTGGCATATCCAGATTGGAATCACTCGATATAGTATTGAGTTATGATCACAAACCAAAAGAATATTCTTATGATGAGAAAGTGGCACTTGCCACCCGAAAAAACAATCTATATCTCGATAAGATCAAAGCCTATTCACAGGCTGATCTTTCAGAAGGCACGATAGAACTGCTTGAACTATTAAAATCAAATCATATCCGAATCGCTCTGGCATCAGCTAGCAACAACGCACCATTTTTACTTGATGCGATGAAAATTGATCATTATTTTGATGCGGTTGTGGATCCGAAAAGTATTTCAAATGGAAAACCCGCACCGGATATTTTCCTTAAAGCATGTGAAATGCTTGATCTTGAACCACGTGAATGCGTAGGTATAGAAGATGCCGAGGCAGGGATTGAAAGTATTAAAAGTGCTGGTCTTTATCCCATCGGGATAGGAAAATTGTCTAATTGCGAGGAAGTGTATCCAGACTTGAAATCATTACTAAGCTATCTCCTATAATCCTATAGATTTCCCACTTTTAAGGGCGTACGGCTTAGCTGTGCGTTCGTTTTTTTTTACTTTTGGACTTGACAAAGATCAAGATGACCTATAGAATCTATTATTGGTAAGCAAAAAATACACTTTTAAATTGGTCCCGTGAGGCCAGAAAGAGGTATGAGATGAATTTGACGTTAATACACAAGGGACCACTAGGTCATGATCAAAATATAAGGGAAGAAGCAATGCCGGAGTGGGGCATTGTTGCTTCCCTTTTTGTGTGTCCATTCATCGAATACTGATGCTGAAGGAGGCAATATTATGAAAGCAGAACTGATTCTTGAAAACGGCATGAGATTTGATGGAGAAGCATTTGGATACCTGGATTCAAAAGTGGGGGAAGTTGTTTTCAACACAGGTATGACCGGTTACCAAGAGATTTTATCTGACCCGTCCTACTATGGACAGGTCGTGGTGATGACTTTTCCGCTCATTGGAAATTACGGCATCAATTTTGATGACTTTGAGTCGTCATCCCCAAAAGTAAGTGGATTCGTGGTCAGGGAAAAATGTCATGAATCCAGCAACTTTAGAGCTGAAATGGAGCTAGACAATTATCTGAGACACCATAAAATCATTGGTATAGAGGGTGTGGACACAAGAGCACTTACAAGAGTGATTAGAAAAAACGGTACAATGAAAGGCGTTATCACAACAGTGGAGTTAACAGATCAAGAAGCTCTGAAACAAATGAATACTTTGGATTTGTCGGATTCGGTATATAAAGTCACCACGAAGGAAGCATATGAGCTTTCTGGGGGTTCCAAACGCGTCGCAGTTATGGATTATGGCGTCAAGAAAAGCATTCTTGACCAATTTGTCGAAAGAGGCAGTCATGTCAAGGTATTTCCAGCGGGTGCAAGTGCAGAGGAAGTCATGGCGTTCAATCCTGAACTGGTCTTTCTTTCAAACGGGCCTGGAAATCCATCTGATTTGACAGAAATCGTGGGTGAGATCAGAAAAATGATTGGCGAAGTACCTATCACTGGCATTTGTCTTGGACATCAGCTCCTAGCCATCGCACTAGGCGGAAGAACGGAACGATTGAAATTCGGTCATAGGGGATGTAATCATCCTGTCAAGGCAGTCAATACGGGTAAAGTAACAATCACATCACAAAATCACGGGTATCATATATCCGAACTGCCAGAATATGTGGAGGCGACCCATATCAGTATGAATGACGGTACTGTGGAAGGCATGAGACACACACTGCTTCCAATCTTCTCGGTTCAGTTTCATCCTGAAGCTTCACCTGGCCCTTGGGACAACTATCACCTTTTCGATCACTTTTTAGCTTATGCCAACTAGGAGGAAAATATGCCATTAAATGAAACCATAAAAAAAGTACTGGTCATCGGATCAGGACCGATTGTCATAGGACAAGCAGCAGAATTTGACTATTCTGGAACCCAAGCGTGCCAAGCACTCAAAGAAGAGAATATAGAAGTTGTATTGATCAATTCCAATCCTGCAACAATAATGACGGATCAATCGGTTGCAGATCGAATTTATATAGAACCGATCACATCAGAGTTCATTGAGATGATTATCATCGAGGAAAAGCCTGATAGCATACTTGTTGGTATGGGAGGACAAACCGCCCTTAACATGGCGATTGAGCTCAAGGAAAAAGGCATACTTGAAAAGTATGGGATTAACGTTCTTGGTACTCCTATCGAGGGTATCATAAAAGGTGAGGACCGCGAGCAATTTAAAATGGTCATGAATACAATTGGAGAGCCCGTTGTGGAATCTGCCATCATCAAGAGTGTTGAGGAAGGACTTGAATTTGCAAGTTCCACTGGTTATCCTCTGATCATAAGACCTGCTTATACACTCGGGGGTACTGGTGGCGGGATTGCTGATGATGAAAAGTCACTGATAGAAATTTTGAATTCAGGACTTAATGCAAGTCCGGTCCATCAAGTGCTTCTTGAAAGAAGTATAAAAGGATGGAAAGAAGTGGAATACGAAGTGATGCGAGATGCCATGGGCAACAAGATATCTGTATGTAACATGGAAAATCTGGATCCCGTAGGCATCCACACTGGAGACAGCATTGTGGTGGCACCAAGCCAGACGCTATCAGACAAAGAGTATCAATTGCTTAGACAGTCGGCTCTAAATATCATTGAAGCCATAGGTATAGAAGGGGGCTGCAATGTGCAGTTCGCACTTAATCCTCTCAGTTTTGAATATGCGGTCATTGAAATCAACCCTCGTGTGAGCAGATCATCAGCGCTGGCGTCCAAAGCGACAGGATATCCCATTGCGAAAGTCGCTGCGAAAATAGCACTTGGGTATGGTCTTGATGAGATTAAGAATGATGTCACAGGAGTGACGATGGCTTGTTTTGAACCGAGTCTAGATTATGTGGTGGTCAAATTGCCACGACTCCCTTTTGATAAATTCACAACAGCAAATAAACTTCTCGGGACAAAAATGATGGCCACTGGTGAGACGATGTCCATCGGTGCAAATTTTGAAGCTGCACTTCTTAAAGGGATTCGTTCACTTGAACTCAACATACACACACTGAAAATGGACAAGTTTGAAACGGTGTCAGTGGATTACCTCAAAGAAAGTGCCAAAAATGCAGATGATGAAAGACTGTTCGTTCTGGCAGAACTCCTAAGACGGGATTACAGAATTGACAAGATTGTCGAAATCACTGGCATAGACAAATGGTTCATAGATAAAATCAATGTTTTAGTGAGCATGGAAAGAAAGCTGGAGTCTATATCCCTGGAAGATCTCAATGAGAATATTTTGAGGACTTACAAGAAAAAAGGGTTTTCAGATGAGGGCATCTCCAGTCTCATTAAAGTGGATTCAAGTGAAATCAAAGAACTGAGAACCGCATGGTCAATCATTCCGAGTTATCAGATGGTGGATACGTGTGGTGGAGAGTTTGATGCGATTTCTACTTACTTTTACTCCACTTATGAAAAATATGATGAGGTGGAAGTATCCGATAGGCCGAAAGTGATCGTTATAGGCTCGGGTCCGATTAGGATCGGTCAGGGGATTGAATTTGATTACGCATCGGTCCATACAGTAAAAACATTGAAGAAGCTTGGATATGAGACTATAATGATCAACAACAATCCAGAAACAGTCAGTACGGATTTCAACATCTCGGACAAACTTTATTTTGAGCCTTTGACCGAGGAAGATGTCATGCATGTCATTGAAAAAGAGAAACCCTTGGGAGTGATGCTTCAATTTGGCGGACAGACCGCCATAAAACTCTCATCATATCTATCAAAACATAATGTGCATATATTTGGTATCACTGAAGAAATAATCAATAGAACAGAAAATAGGGACGAATTTGATGCTTTCTTGGAATCAATAGGCGTCAGCAGACCAAAAGGTGTAATACTAAGCGACAAGCATCAAGGACTGGAGCATATAGAATCCATTGGTTTTCCAGTGATAGTCAGACCAAGTTTCGTACTGGGTGGTCAAGGCATGAAGATTTGCTATAATCAAAATATGCTTGATCAGGCGCTCGATGCCATCTTTATACGCGATTATTCAGGTTTCGTTTGGATGGACGAGTTCATAGATGGACAAGAGGTGGAAGTGGACGCCATTTCAGATGGTACGTCGGTTTTGATTCCAGGGATTATGGAGCATCTTGAAAGAACCGGAGTCCATTCGGGGGACAGCATGACTGTTTATCCAGCACAAACCTTGAGTGAAACGGCAATTGAAAAGATAGTTGAAACTACTGAAAAGATTACTCTTAAGCTTGGAATAAAAGGGGTCATCAATATTCAGTACGTCCTTAGAGGAAATGAACTTGATGTCATTGAGGTCAACCCGAGAGCCTCAAGAACTGTCCCATACATCTCAAAAGTCAGTGGTGTGCCTATCGTGGAGTATGCCACAAGAGCAGCAATGGGAGAATCCTTTGTGGAAATGGGTCTCAAAGCCGGATTGGTACCATCTGGCAATAGAATAGCTGTCAAAATGCCTGTATTCTCAACGCAAAAGTTCACAGGGGTAGACGGTGCAGTAGGTCCTGAAATGAAATCGACGGGTGAAGTGCTTGGTATAGGTAATACTCTTGAAGAAGCACTCTATAAAGGTTTTATCTCAGTCAATGCGCTCAAAGGAAATGAAAAACCGAATATTCTGATGTCGCTTAGTGATGTCACAAAAATTGTACTCCCTGAACTATTGTCAAGTAATTCGCTTGATCATTTCAATCTCTTTGCTACACAAGGAACAGCAAGTCTTTTGAATGAGCTTGGGATTTTAGAGGTTAATGTGATCGAAAAATGTGAGGATTTAAGCCAGACTCATTTTGATATAGTGATCAATACCGTGACAATGGGTAGCAATATGGAACGATATGGCTATTCCATAAGAGAAAATGCACTTAAGAGAAATATTCCATTATTTACTTCATTTGAGACTTTTAAGGCTTGGCTTAGAGCTTATTCATTCGATTCGGAACAAAAAAAACTATACGTTTTATAAACCTTTGTCATATTTATGCCATAATTTCACCATATAATGAACATGTAATCAACACTATATGAGGAAAAGGAGTGAAATTTATGAAAAAGATTTTATTGTTGTTAGTGGTAGGGGTATTGGTTGTAGGTTCAATGACGACTGCGTTTGCGGCTCCAGGTTTTATGATGTGGGGCAATGATTCTGATTTCGACATGAGAACCGCTACGCTTGAAGAGAGAATTGATTTTATGCAAGAGCAAGTCGATAAGGGATATTTGACTCAGGAAGATGCTGACTGGATGATCAACAGAATGAAGGCTCAGGAAGAAGCCGGTTTTGTCAGAGGTAATGGCAGAGGATACGGCGGAGGCTTTGGTAGAGGCTTTGGTGCTTGCCATGGCAACGGATGGGGTCAATAAAACATCATGTGGAGGGCATGACTTGTGAGCACTGTGAAAACAGTGTCAAGCATGCTCTCAAAGGCATGAAAAAACTTAAAAATTTGAAAGTGGATCATGTGAAAGGTATACTGAGTTACGATTCTGAAGTAGATTACAGTTCTGAAATTGAAAGAAGGCTGTTATCGACTCCGTATAAGATTGTTGCAAAAAAAGAAGTCATACAGAAAACGACTCAATTTACTTTAATCATGATCCTGATCTTAGCGTTCGGTGGAATCTTATACAACAAGTTTTCATTGAGCGCTTTTTCCACAGAAATTGGACTTACAGGTGCCTTTATATTTGGTCTGATCACCAGTTTTCATTGCATGGGCATGTGTGGAGGCATTGCGGTAACGCAGATTCAATCCGAAGTACCTTCACAAAACATTACAAAGTCATTGATTTACAATTTCTCCAGAATTATGACTTATGCTTTGATAGGTGGTACAATTGGTGCCATTGGCCAAGGTCTTTCGCTATCTTTTCAAACAAGAGGATTGATATTTCTGGCCATAGGTGGATTTATGCTGGTGATGGGTGCTAAGAACATTGGACTCATCAAACTGAGAATTCCAATCCTGAAAGTTGGGTTATCAAAAAAAGGTAGTAAACATTCTTCTGTGATCACTGGTGTGTTAAACGGATTCATGCCGTGTGGACCTCTACAGACCATGCAAGTTATCGCGCTGTCCATGATGAGTTTCATGGGTGGTTTTACTATGATGCTTGCATATGGACTGGGTACTGTGCCCATGATGTTTCTCTTTGCTAATGTAGGGAGTTTGATCGGGAAAAAGTATCATGGACAACTTGTGAAGGCGAGTGGCATACTTGTCATTGTTATGGCAATGTCAGTAATCGGTCAAGGAGTAAATGCACTTGGAATTACTGCGCCTGTTGTGGAATCAAATTCGGTAAGCTACGCCACCGTTGTTGATGGTGTTCAGATTGTCAATATGGAAATCAATGGGTATTATGACATTTCAGATGTGAAAGTCAAAAAGGATATGCCGGTCAGAATCGTCATGAATGCCACTCGATTGAACGGATGCATTGATACAATCACGATTCCTGAATATAATCTGGCCAAAGGTCTCGTCCTAGGGGAGAATATAATCGAATTTACACCGACCAGTTCTGGCAATCTCAGATTGACATGTTGGATGTCGATGGTATCCACATCACTTGAAGTGACAGAATAGAAAATGGAAGTTGTCGACTAGTGACAACTTCCATTTTTTTATTCTGATTTCAGCCCAGCACCACAAAGGGGCAAGACATATCGATCACTTTGAAGCTCTGGATGTTTTTCAATATAATCGAAGAAGCCTGCAAAAGTGGCGGCAGTAGTGGTTTCTACGAAAAATCCACGATCAGCGAGTTCTTTTTTTGCCGCAGGAATCTTGTGTTCAGGTGCCAAAATCACATCACCACCTGTTGAACGTATGGCTTCAAGGATTTGTTTCTCACGCTTGGGCTCAGCAATGGCTATACCTTCGGCCAGAGTGACATTGTTCTTAAATGAAAGGGGGGTAGACTCATTATGAAACGCATAATGGATAGGTGCGCAATATTCAGATTGAACGGCTATGATTTTTGGCATTTGCTTGATCAAATTTGCATCAAGAAGTTCTCTAAGCGCGTAATAAACCCCCAACACCAAAGTCCCGTTTCCTACGGGTAGTACAAAGGACTCCGGCAGATCATCCTTAAGTTGTTCAAAAACTTCGTAACCAAAAGTTTTTGTTCCATGGTAAAAATAAGGATTATAGACATGGCTGGCATAAAAAGTCTCTGGGTCTGTGGCTGCCAAGTAGGCAGCTTTTGCTGTATCTTCACGAGAGCCCTTCACAAGGACAACTTTTGCTCCATGAGCTTTGATTTGTTTGATTTTTTTTGCGGAGGTGCTTTCAGGCACAAATATATCACATGGTATTCCTGCTCTTGCGGCATAGGCGGCTATTGCGGTCCCTGCGTTACCACTACTGTCTTGAACGATTTTCTTGACGCCTAGGTACTTTGCAAGAGTGATCAGTATTGCCGCACCCCGATCTTTGAAGGATAGAGTAGGCATCATAAAATCCATCTTTACCAGCCAATTGGGATGGTTTGAGTCGTAAGGCACAAGTGAAGTCATACCTTCGCCCATAGTGACAAGATCTTTAATACCCTTTAAAGGCAGCAGTCCGGAATATCTAAATAAGCTCCAATGGTCCTCATCCCTTTTGAAATCCAGTTCGAAGGGCTCAAGATTAAATAGCCCACCACATGAACATTTGAATTCAAGAGTGCTATGTGGGTGAACCTTGCCGCAATCATTGCATATATAATTGACCATACAAATTCTCTCCCTTACTTCCAACGCTTATACTGGACTGGAGTGTAGTCGATTTCCACACCTAATGCAGCTGCCGCTTTTATTGGAAAATAGGGATCGATCAAAAGTTGTCTTCCTAAAAATATTAAATCGGCACGTTCATTTTTAATGACTTCTTCAGCCATTTCAACAGTTTTGATGCGTCCTCCTGCTACAACTTTGTAACCGGTAATATCCTTGATGGTTTCCGCCATTTTGAGTTGATAGCCATCATATGAACGGACCCCGGCAGGGATGACACCACCAGAACTGACATCAATGCTATCGATATCGAGATCGGATAAAGTCTTCAGTGCTGCAGCAATCTTTTCAGGTGTATTGCCTTTTGGATCATAATCACTGGCGGACACTCTGATTTGAAGAGGTTTGTCATTTGGCCAGGAATTTCTGATGGCTTCCACTATTCGGCGTAGAAATAGAGTACCGAACTGATTGTGATACCCATAGTCATCCGTTCTTTTGTTTGTGAGTGGAGACAGGAACGTGTTGATGAGATAACCATGTGCCCCGTGAATTTCTATGAGGTCAAATCCAGCTTTCGCAGCCCTTTCCGCTCCGATGCCGAATGCATTTACCACTTCTTCAATGGTATCGAGATCCATCGCTTCAGGTAATTTGTAATTGATATCGGATTCATCGAAGTGAAGTGCGGATGCCGCAATCACCGACTCGTCTTTGACAACACATTTTCGACCTGCATGGGCGAGTTGTATACCCGCTTTTGCCCCGTGTTTTTTTATTTTTCTCACGATGGTCTTCAGTCCATCCAAATGTGAATCGTTCCAAATTCCAAGGTCATTTTCTGAGATGCGTCCTCTGCTTTCGACTGCAGTTGCTTCAATGATTACTAGTCCGACGCCGCCGATTGAACGCGTTTCATAATGTGTATAATGCCATTCGTTGGCATGACCATCCAGATCGGCACTATACATGCACATTGGAGCCATAACGATGCGGTTTCTAAGCTTCAAGTTTTTTATTGTGATTTCCTCAAAAAGTGTTTTCATAAGCCCTCCATTATTATTTCATTTCTTCAAGTATACCAAATTGTTCGTGGGACTAAACATTTTTTCTTGGTAGTTCATCTAAAAAATGCTAAAATTGTAGTATCAAAATATTTTTTTATGGAGGTTTTATGAAAAATCATCAAAAAGAACTTGAAAAATATGCTGATTTGGCTGTGAACGTCGGAATCAATCTGAAACCAAACGAAGGTCTGATCATAGGTGGAAATGTTTCCGGGTTGCCACTTGCCAGAGAAATCATGAAAAAGGCATATGCCGCTGGAGCCAAGCATGTGGAGTTCATGCTGGGGGATGACGAAATGGTGCTTGCGCGTTATGAAAATGCCAAGGACTATGTCTTTGAAAACTATCCTGAATGGAAAGTCAATATGTTGATTGCCATGTATGAGGACAATTATCATCATTTGTTCATCTCTGCTCCAAATCCTGAATTATTGAAAGACATACCTGGCGACACTGTGGCCAAAGATCAAAAAACGGCATCAATGGCAATGGCACCGGCAATGAAATATAGAATGACAGGCCAGACCAAATGGTCCATAGTAGCAGTTCCATCGCCGGACTGGGCTCTTAGTGTGTTTCCTGAAATGGATGTCCATAATGCAATCGATGCACTGTGGGAGAAAATTTTCGATGCGACAAGAGTAAGCGAAAGCGATCCTGTTGAAGCTTGGAAAAATCACGACATGAATCTCAAGAAATACAAAAACTATTTGAATGAAAAACAATTTGAGAAAATAATGCTTAAAGCTCCGGGGACCGATCTTGAGATTTATCTTGCAGATGAACATTATTGGATGGGTGGATCTAAGAAGAGTCTAGGCGGAGATGATTTTGTAGCAAATATTCCAACAGAGGAAGTTTTTACTACTCCTCATAGATTGAAAGTCAACGGTACGCTTAAAGCAACGAAGCCACTAAGTTTAAATGGAAAGCTCGTCGATGATTTCGGTTTTACCTTCAAAGATGGTCAAGTAGTGGATTTCTACGCTGGCAAGGGGAAAGATGTTCTGGAAAGATTGATGGACAATGACGACGGAGCAAAGTATCTTGGTGAGATTGCTCTCGTACAAGATGATTCTCCAATTTCCAATACGGGAATTCTGTTCAACAACACTTTATTTGATGAAAACGCTTCAGTGCACTTGGCGCTGGGTAGAGCTTATGCTTACGCGATGCAAAACGGTTCTGACCTGACTCAGGAAGAACTTGAGGCAAAAGGTGCGAATTTCAGTTTGATTCACGTGGACTTTATGGTGGGTGGACCTGAAATGGAAATCACTGCTTTTGAAAAAGATGGCAGTGTGGTCAAACTGTTTGAAAACGGTAATTGGGTCTTTTGAAAAAAGGTAAGAGCGCTGATCACTACGTGATTCGCGCTCTTACCTTTTCCATCCAGCCCCCGCACAAAGCCTTTAGCTTCGCATGATTGCTCAGTCCAATAGGATGGGACTTGTCATATTCCTTGTAGAAGTATTTAGGATACTTGGTTTGGTGAACATATATGGCATCACTGATCAGGAATTGCATACTCCGTTTTAAAAGTGCAGTGACTTGTGCTTTTAGCCAGGTGCTTTCGCAAGGCATAAGTTTTAACGTGAAGTGAGACAAATCAATCAGTTTTTTTGTGTTATGCGCGAACAAATCCGAATTTTCAATACTTGAGAATAGGGTTTTGTGATGGTTTTTTTCGTCTTCAGTGGTGTCTTGAAGATCATCTGCAAGTTGTAATACAATTCCGTAACCACATAGGAAGTCGATCCACTTCGAATTCAATTCTCCTAGAACGAGGAAGCCATCGGCTATCACAGATGCAGCACCTTTATGGAATGTGATGTGAATCATCTCAGAGGTCATCACTTCTTCATATTGTTGCCGTAAGCTTTCAAATTGAGCGTGATGTATTTCCAGTATGCTTTCATAAACTCTTGGGTATATCGTCCTGTCATACTGGGATTCAATCAGTTCAACCATTCGGTAGATATCATGTTCTTCCTGTAATTCAGGTTCTATCTTTTCTCCTTTCAGACGTTGTTCCAATCGCTCCACAAATTGAATCTTTTCAACTTTTGAGATATTTTTGTGATCCATGATGTTGTCTGTAAGAGGGTATAGCATGCTATAGGCAAACATGGAATCCGTTAGTTCTACAGGTTTTTCTGCTATGACCTGGATCAGGTTCATGATCCATACATTACGAAGTGCTTGAAATATATTGTCATCAGACATCTCTGGCCAACCTGATTTGACTCTATTCACGAATTCTTCAGTTGAATTGACGTAACTGCCCTGAATGGAAGAGCTAAACTCATTTGCATTGACGCCCAACCACAAGTTCAATAGTTTAATCAGATTATCGTCACTAGAAAGTTGATTTATTTCAATTTTGGATTTGGTATTAAGGTTTTTGAACAACTTGTTGATCTTATGCCTAAGCCTGATATAAAGATTCAACTTGCTCTGAAAGGGTATCCTATTATAGAATGGTGTTTCCGGTACTTTGTCGTTCCATAGTTGTTTATAGTATTCAATTTCTTTTATGTATGCACTTGATTTCATATGACCCCCGATATAATATTGCTGATACCATAATCTCATATAAATGTTGGAATTTGATTAAAATAGCATAAATAAATGGAACTTTTCGGATTTTTTTCCGTCTAATAGGTATGGACATAAGTGAATGCTTGAAAGGAGAATAACGTTATGAAAAAAAGAAAATTCATATTAGGATCTTTTATGATTCTTTTAGTTGGAGCAATTGTATTTACAGGATGTACAAAAAAAGTGGTAGTTGATGAGCCAATTGCCGAAGAGGACCCTATCGTTGAGGAAGAGCCGATTGTAGATGATAATCCAGGCAATGGGATAACAGTCAATGATATTGAATTTGAAGTTTTAGAGTTTGATGCTTTGATTGAAGAGGTCCAAATGGAAGTTGATCAATTGAAACTCGAAAGAGGATATAATTATTGGGAAAACGATGGAGGTTATGTTCTATTTATTGGGTCTGGACTTAAAGCTACCGGAGGATATGGAATCGAAGTACTATCGATTGAAGACAATGAAGGGAAAACAATAGTAGCAGTAAATGAAACTTCTCCTGATCCCGATGATATGGTCACACAAGCTATTGAGTATCCATTTGTGTTAATTCAATTCGAAGGGACAACCGATGATTTTATAATTACAAATCAAGATGGCGAAGCGTTCGAAAGAAATGAAGTTGATTTTAGCGCACAAGAAACTGTTGAAGGAATCTATGTAGGTCAAATCGACAATAACAGTATCGAAGTGACCGTTGGTGACACGTTTATGGTATTCAGAAATTCCATTATGGGAGAACTCATTGCTGGAATCAACAATGGAGATAAAGTTGAAATCACTTATGAGCTGACAGAAGATGGCCAGTATCAGTTGATGAGACTTGAGCCGCTCGAATAATTATTTTTTTACACTTGTTAAAGTCTACCGAGGTAAACCATCAAAGTAGACATACCAGCAAAAA
>JAWSUW010000005.1:25854-42658 GCA_033549245.1 Bacillota bacterium
AGATTGATACAAAAAAGTCTGAGCACCAGTTGTTTTGTTTTTTCTGAAAACAAACCTTCTGGTGCTTTTTTATTAAGTGAAAAACGACTGAGAAATTAATTTTTGATGCCACTGGTTTTTGTATATTCAAAATATTTGGAGTCTTCCTTGATCATATGCTCATAAACGACTTCTTGAATAAGAATCATCGCAATGTTCATGACATCTTCAGGACTGAGATCTTCTTTACTGAACAATTTTTCTATTCTTCCGAGCAGACTCTTATGCATCTCAGCGTGGGAATTTTGCTCTGAAACTGGATAATCTGTATCTTTTAGGATAAGTTCCTCATCTTCAAAATGTTTGCGGATAAAGCCGACAAAAGCCAATATGGCATGATTTTGTGCTTCGTCCGATTGCAGTTTCATACCACTTGAAATCAATGAATTCGCAAGGCTGAAGAGTTCTTTGTGTTGTTCGTCAATGATTACGTTCCCGGAACTGAAGTTGTGATGCCAAGTCAATTGAATAAGCGGGTCAATGACTGGCTCGTTCGGATTATATCCGCCAACTTGATTTCTACCGTGTTCTTTCGCATAGTATAAGGCTCTATCCGTACGCTCAAACCAATCATAGTAACTTTCGTTGATATGACGCTGTGATACTCCGAAACTGGCTGTCGTCGTTTTGACTATAGGATGAGTGTAATCATTAAGCATCATCCGAATTTTTTCGGCCACTTGATATGCACCGTGCAAATCGGTTTCAGGTAGGAGAATGGAAAATTCCTCGCCTCCCCATCTCGCCAGAATATCCGACGCGCGAATGCATTTTCCAGCCATTGTGGTCACTTCTGAAAGAATCTCATCTCCAACGATGTGTCCATATTGATCATTGATCATTTTGAAGTGATCCAGGTCAAATATGACTAAGGAAAGGTCGTTTCCATGTCTGTTGGACCTTTCCACTTCAATTTTTGCCATTTCATCAAAATGTCGTCTATTATAAAGACTTGTCAAAGGATCCGTGGTCGCAAGATTAATAAGCTCGCTTTCATATTCTTTCTTGAGTTGGATGTTAAGCAATATTCCTTCATATTCATAACCGTTATCTTTGCTGACTTTAGTCAAATGGAGCTCTGCCCAAAAATGTCTAAAATCAGCTTTCCTCAGCTCGGTCTCGAAGACATAGAGTGTCAGATTTTCATGTATGGTCTTGATGAATGTCTCGTAATCATTGCTACTGGTGAAAACCTCTTCAAGAGTGGATCCATACCTGCCTATAAAAGCTTCATTGCTTTCAAGTCCGAATTGGTCGAGGAAGTATTTGTTTCCGAATAGAAAATCTCCGTTTTTGTCCAGTAAGAACAATCCTACGGGAACCGAACGGACAAGTCTATCTGTCAGATGGTTGATGGAGTTGGCAATCATACCGAACTCATCGTTTCTATCCAGGCCATATATTTTTGTCTCATAATTGGAATCATTTTGATCCAGACTGTTGACGAGCATTGTGAATGGTTTTACAAATAATTTTCTGACGCTATAGCTGATGATGCCTCCAACGGCCACAATAATCAACAAAATGAACATGGTCACAAAAAGGAATCTATTGGGGTTAAAAAAAACACCTGATTCCATAAAAGAGACCACATGCCAATTGGTGCTCATTATTGGAGCGAGTACGGCATATGCATAGGGTGAGTTTCTTAATTTGATGACCGTGACCTCATTAGGATGGTCAAGATAATCCTGAACTTGTTCGTGAAATGATTCGAAAGCCACATATTTTCGCAATGTTGGGTCATTATTATTGATTTCATTTATGACATCCGAATCTATTTGGATGATTCCCTTGTCATCGATAATAATTGAACTGATGCCAACTTCATGATGATCTAAAATAATTTCTTCAATTAAATCATCAAGATTGACCCCAGTTCCAATAATTCCAAGAATTTCTCCTTTGTCCACAACTTTTACATTGATCCAAACGAAAGTCTGATCAGTATATTGATTGTAGTTGATGCTGAGCAGGTAGGGTTTATCCGACTCAAGTGCTTCACTGTACCAATTTTTATCTTCACTGATCACTTCAATGGACTCGGAGGGTTTGAAATTGAAAAGTGTGGTTTCCGAGTTCAGATAATACATATTGTCAGAGTCTAAGATGGCAACAAAAGAGTTGCCGTCTTCAAATGAAGTGTTGAAATTCATGAGTTCATTGTAAGCGTTATATTTTGCAGAGGAGTTTGATTCCTCACTCATCCATTCGAGGATATCTTGGGTAGTGGATGCTTTAAGAGCAAGTGCGGTTTCACGATTCAATTTTGATTCTATATGACCAATCAGTTCACTTGAATAAAGTGATGAGTACTGTTTGGATAAATCAGTTGTGATCTTTCTCAGTTCATAAGTCATGATTAAAGAGGTGGATATTATGGCAAGAATCATCATGACTATGAGTATGGTTTTGAATTGTTTGAATATACTCTTATGATCTGACATGATTCCACCTCCTTCGTACATTATTATTTAATCTTTACCCATTATTATGGGTATAGAACACTTATCAAGAATAGCATCAGATGTAAAAGTTTTCAACTCTTAAATTTAGGTATATAATAATAATAAAAGGAGGCACAATTATGACAGGTTTTATAGTTTTTGGAGTTTTTCTGTTATTGATAGGTTTGTTTTTAGTGGTCAATTACAATGGATTCATCAAATTAAGGAACACAGTGGAAGAAGCTTTTTCAACAATGGATGTGTATCTGAAAAAAAGATACGATTTGATTCCCAACTTGATTGAAACGGTTAAGGGATATGCCAAACACGAGAGTGAGACGTTTCAACACGTGATTGAAGCCAGAAATAAAGCGATGAACGCACAGTCCATCGAAGAACGTCAAAATTCTGAAAATGCACTTACTGGAACGCTCAAGTCCTTGTTCGCACTCAGCGAGGGATATCCGGAGCTCAAAGCGGATCGTCAGTTTCTTGATCTACAAAACCAATTGCAAAAAGTAGAGGAAGATATCGCACAATCTAGAAAATACTATAATGCGGTAGTGAAATCCATGAATACAAAAGTGGAATCTTTCCCGTCAAATTTGGTTGCTGCAGTTTTTGGGTTCAAGAAAAGCGATTTTTTCACAGTTCAAGAAGTGGAGAGGGAAAATGTACGAGTCTCTTTTTAGAGGAAGAGTATTAAGAGCTATATTTCTTATACTGTCAATTTTCACATTAGTCTTATTGTTGGCACCATTTCCATCTTATGCAAACTACGATCTTGAAATCACTCAAATGAAAGTCAATATCGTGGTCAATGAGGACAATACATACAATATTGAAGAGACTATTGATGTGAGTTTCAACAGATCTGACATGCATGGTATTTTTAGGGCAATTCCAAATGAGACCTATTTTGGAAAGCGAGTAAAAATAAGCAGCATCAGTGTTCCTAACCATAAATCGGAGACTGAGTATGAAGGTGGATTCTTAAATCTCAAGATTGGTGATCCAGATATTTATGCAAGGTCTAGTGAGAAATATGTCATCAGGTACAAGTATGAAATTGGAGATGATCGAAACACCGAGATGGATGAACTTTATTTCAATATTGTCGGTGCTCAGTGGGAAATACCGATTCATAAAACGGTTTTTACCATTGTAATGCCAAAAGCTTTTAACGGAGATATGCTCAATTTCACTTCAGGTTTTACCGGTTCTAGTGATGGATCGAAAGTCACATATGATATTACTGGAAATATAATTTCAGGTGAACTGAATGAAACGCTCGTTCCGGGACAGGCTCTTACCGTTGCCTTGCCACTTGATGAGGGTTATTTCAGTGAGGTTAAACCGGACCTTCAATTGCTTTCAAAATTTTCAAAAACATTTTACGCCCTTTTCCCTATACTATTTTTGGCAGCGATAGGGCTATGGATGAAGTTTGGAAAGGATGATCCCATATATCCTACGGTTGAATTTTATCCTCCCAAAGATCTTACCCCTGCTGAAATTGGCTATATTTTTGATGGGAAGATTGATCCATATGACTTGACCGCAATGTTGGTGTATTGGGCGAACCTTGGTTATATAAAGATCATTGAGGAAGTCGAGGAAGTAGGTCTGATTTTCAAGAAAAACAAATCCAATATGAAATTGCAAAAGTTAAGAAACCTGCCGGATGAGGCCAAACCGTTTGAAAAAATTTACTTTAACGGTCTCTTCGATACGTATGCAGTTGATGATGTGGTTGAGATTGATGATTTGAAGGATAGCTTCTATGTGACCTTAGCTCAAGTATCAAAAAAACTGCTTGCGTCATTTAAGAGTAGAGGCATTTTTTCTAAGGAAGGTAACCTGGCGTGGTTTGGCATGATTGTGATTGGGATCATGATTCTGATGATGGTCTTTATAGGAATTATCTCGATATTCAGTCCATATGCCTTCTGGTCTAATCTGATATTCTCATTTATTGGTAGTGTTCTGATCGGTATTATTGTGGCTTCTTCCGCATACTTGTTTACACTTGTTAAAACAAGATTGCCCAAAGATCGGATTGGAGTAGTTTTGGGAGCACTAAGCATGGTAGTGATCACCGGCATCTTAACAGCCGGATTGCTATATATTTTAGAGGTCGGCTGGATTTATTGGGTAGGGGTTATTCTTGCTTTTCTTGTGCTTCAATTATCTCCATACGCACAGAAAAGAACTCAAAAGGGCAATGAGTGGCTCGCACAATTGATTGGGCTGAAATCATTTATTGAAAATGCTGAAAAAAACAGAATATTAACATTGATTGAAGAGGACCCGAATTATTTTTATAGTGTGCTTCCATATGCCATGGTGCTCGGTGTTACCGACAAATGGGCGGAAAATTTTGAAAGCATCACTATGAATAGTCCTGATTGGTACGCTTCGAACAGTCAAACACGTGCGTTTTCAGCAGTTTATTTTGCATCGAATTTGAATTCAAAAACAGCGGCAATTGGTAGCACTATGGTGTCCACACCATCACAATCCGGGGGAGGCAGCTTTGGCGGCGGTAGCTCAGGTGGCGGTTCCGGTGGTGGCGGTGGCGGTGGATGGTAATTACTTTAGAGATCGGAGGATTTAAGATGTGGGGAGATTTTAAGAAATTCATTTTAAAAGGCAATGTTGTTGATTTGGCTGTTGCTGTCATCATCGGGGGAGCATTTGGTAAAATTGTAAGTTCTTTCGTCAATGATGTATTGATGCCGGTTCTGAGTATATTGATTGGAAAAGTGGATTTCAAGACCTTGAAATGGGTTATTGAAGAAGCTCAGGGTGAAACCCCTGAACTCGCTGTGTATTATGGATTGTTCATCCAAAACATTGTTGATTTTGTAATCATTGCATTTGTAATTTTCTTGATGATCAGATTGATTCAAAAAAGCAAGAAGAAGCAAGAGGAAGCACCGGCGGCACCTGCTGCTCCAGCAGAGGATATCGTGTTGTTGACTGAAATCAGAGACCTACTTAAAACAAAATAAGCAAACTTAAAGCCCGGTTCAAAGAGCCGGGCTTTGCTTTATTCTTTTTTAAGTTTTGAACCTACAGCCATAATAGAGGCCTGAGCTAGTATCAAAGTGGAGTCGATCATATTGTATTTCATAATGACGTCTTTCAAGATGATTGGAAGTTCAGTACATCCCAATATCCATGCATCAAGATTTTGAGTGTCAAGGTAGTCATAAACTTCTTGCTTCAGAATTTCCATTTGATCTGTTTTGCCGTTTTTTAGCGCATAGATGAGTTGCATCAATTGTTGTTTGATATGATCTGGTGGAACAATAAGGTTAAAACCCGATCGAATAGCGCTGGCTTCATAAATTTTGGAGTCATAAGTCCCGCTTGTGGCGAGTAATCCGATTCGCTCAGTGGAAGGGCATACAGTCATTGCATGTTTAATGGTTTCATCGATCATATTGATAAATTCTAGTTTGGTATTGGCACTTAGTGTGTCATAAAAATAATGTGCTGTATTGCAAGGCATAGCTATGACTTCCGCTCCAGAGTCTTCAAGCCTTTTAAGACTCTTGACCAGAAATTCTGTAGGATCATTCACGCCTGTCTTAATGAAAGCGGATCTATCCGGGATGCCCGGGTCGGAGTCGATAATGGTATGAATGTGTTCAAATTCCTGTTTGGCATCGGTCATCATAACAAGTTTCATATAAAAATCAGCAGTGGCCAGTGGTCCCATGCCGCCAATAATTCCTAAAGTCTTCATAAATGGTCTCCGTTCTTTTTATTCATTATTGTTTTGTCACGATACCATATCTAAAAACAGTATTTGCTTTATGTCCTGATATGGTGTGGTCGATCTTATGTCGGTCTATCGATAAATGAGGTGTACGAGTGACGTTGCAACCACTTGCTATATGAGGCCAAAAGATATTGATGCCTTTGAATAGATTTGCGAGAGTTTTATCGTCGGGCAGAACATGATCGATGTAAATGAACTGTCCATGTGGTTTAAGAACACGCATGATCTCACTTAGGGCTTTTTCCATGTCCGTTACAGAGCATAAGACCAAAGTTTCTATAACTGTGTCAAAAGAAGCGTCAGGAAAGGGCAGTTCTTCAGCTTGTCCTTTGACAAATGTGATGTTTTCCCCAGCACACTTGGCGTTGGTTTTCCTAAACTCCAAATCCAGTGCTGTAATGGTATCTATTTGATCACAATCCAGATACTGGAGGTTCACTCCAGTACCAAAACCAATCTCAAGGACTTTCCCAGAAGCGCTGGGTATTATAGTTTTTCGGATCTCTGTCAGCCACCTTTTCTCGAGGGGAGCCATGAATAAATCATAGAAAGTAGTCATTTGGTCCTCCTATATATCAACGTTAGTTAATTATATCTCAAAATGAAAGAATAAAAAAGGAGCCGAAGCTCCTTTTTCTTATGCCTTGAATTTCTGCATTTCCTGTGAAAGTTTCAGTATGTCGACGTTTAGTGTTTCTATGGCTTGTCCGATCTCAGTCACACGAGAAAGTTGCTCTTCGGTGGAGGCGTTGATTTCTTCAGTTGATGCAGCTGATTCCTGACTGATTGCAGCCATGCTTTCAAGTGATTCGATCAACTCATTTTTCATATTTTCCATTTTGCCTGTCTCTTCAATAAAATCATTCATTATATTTTCGACTTTGATGACACTGTCATCGATGTTGTCAAAGACTATAACTGTTTCATTGAGATTTGCTTTGGCGGCATCAACTGATGTTTGGGTTTCGATGACAGTCTTATTGGTTCCTGCCACAACGTTTACGATTCCCGCAATGATTTTACTGATTTCTTCAGCACTGTGTGAAGATTGCTCAGCCAGTTTTCGGATTTCATCGGCGACAACCGCGAATCCACGACCAGCCTCGCCAGCACGAGCGGCTTCAATTGAAGCATTTAGGGCAAGCAGATTGGTTTGATCTGATATACCTTTGATTGTACTGACAATATTCTCGATGGACTGTGAGCTCTTGCTGAGTTCACTGACATTGTCAGCAACATGGTTTGTATTTTCAACAGTGGTTTGGAAAACCGTTTGGAGATTCTTGATTTTTTCTCTACCTTTACGGTTGGACTCAACCATGGTATCTGAATAGTTCTTGGCATCATGAAGTTTGGATGAAATCTGATTGATGCTGTTTCCGAGTTCCTGACCGGCGAAAAGGCGTTCGTTGACGCTGGAGGCCGTTTCTGTAGCACCGTGGGCAATTTCTTCCACAGCTCTCGTGACTTCGTTGCTCGATGCAGTCAAACCTTCGACATTGGCATTGATCCTTTCTGAGGATTGGGCTACCGATTCAATACTAATAGTAGTTTCCTTGATCAAATGTCTTACGTTTTGTGTCATTATACCAAAATAATTTGAAAGTGTTCCAATTTCATCTTTGGATTTATAATCCACTACAGCAGTAAAATCACCTTGTCCAACTTTTTCCATGCCATCCTGGATGGTCTTGATAGGTTTTGATACCCATTTTCCAATGACCCATTGAATGACGAGGACGAGTAATACAATGGAGATCAACAGCACGATTCCGTTATTGATCAGGGAGCGTGTGATGATGGCTTGTATTTCAGATCGAGGATAAGTCACTGCAATGATCATATCTTTATATGATTTGGCAAGGGCGAAAAACGATTTGTTTCCTATGTCTTCAGTTTTCAGAGTATTGGTCTGACCAATTATATCTTGGACCCAAGGTACTTCTGATGCAGGTAGACCAATTAAAGTCTGATCCTTGTGATGTGTGATAATCCCGTTTTTATCGACAATCAAAGCAAATCCACCATCGCCAATCACCAATTGATCTATGGTCTTTTGAACTTCGAGGTTATCTAGGAGTTCCTGAATGGCTCTAGGTTCGATTCCGATTTGTACAACACCCGGTTCATCGATTCTCGATACACCGATATACTGGAAAAGTACATTATCCGTACCTCTGTACTCAGGTTCTTGAGCAAGCGAGGCTCCTTTGACTCCAATGAGATCAACAAAGGGTTTCGTCTGAGCGGATGTGTTGAAGTCAAAACCGTAAAAGTCTTTGACGTTACCGTATAACAAAACACCTTTTCCGTCTGTGACATGTATTTCATCAATACCGAGCACGCTTGAAAGTTGTGCCATCCTGGTGGGTTGCAGATAGTTGTCATTATCGGCAATCATTTGCGCGATTGCTTTTGCAACGGATATACTTTTTTCATTGAGCGCGTTCTTGGTAATTTCCACAACTTCCTCAGCCGATTCGATTTCATGGGCGAGATTGAAAATTTGATCCGTCAGTTGCAATTCGACAACTTTTTCTATGGAACTGTTGGATGAGAATATATTAAATATACCTTGAGCTGCGATTGCGACAACGATAATAATGCTCGTAATTAGAACAATTCTTCCTTTTAACTTCATGTTGACCTCCCTGATTAAGTAAACTATAAAGTTATAATACCCCATATTTCAAAAAAATTAAACATTTTATTTTTATAATTAATTGCCCCATCCATTCATATTAAGGGATTTTAATATTTGTCATTATTGTATCTTGCCAAATTCTATGGTCTTTCATTTGAATTTAAGTGATTTGCATGACTATAATCGTGATAAGAGATGTCCGGATTTCTGAAGACCTAGGCCAAGGTCAAAAAACGAAGAATTGAATGAGGGGGATAAAATGGAAAATGTAGTTGGAAAAAATTCTAGAGGTGGCGTACAAAAATTTGGTCGCTTCCTGAGTGGTATGGTAATGCCGAATATTGGAGCATTCATTGCTTGGGGAATCATCACAGCCCTTTTCATACCTACAGGTTGGACGCCGAATGAGAATTTGGCATCCCTAGTGGGACCGATGATCATATATTTACTACCAATACTGATCGGTTATACCGGTGGTAAGCTTATCGGTGGTGTCAGAGGTGGTGTTGTAGGTGCGGTCGCGACAATGGGTGTAGTTGTCGGTGTTGACATTCCAATGTTTATAGGAGCAATGATTATGGGTCCACTCGGTGGATTCGTCATCAAGAAATTCGATGAGGCTGTTGATGGTAAAGTACCAGCTGGTTTTGAGATGCTTGTGGCAAACTTTTCTTCAGGTATACTTGCAATGTTACTTGCACTTCTGGCTTTCCTTGGAATCGGACCAGTTGTAGTAGCGCTTAACAATGTGCTTAAGACAGGTGTTGAAGCTATAGTTGGCGCAAATCTGTTGCCTTTCACTTCATTATTTATTGAACCAGGTAAAATCTTATTTTTAAACAATGCAATGAATCATGGTATTTTAGGACCATTAGGTATTCAGGAAGCTGCTGATACTGGAAAATCAATATTCTTCTTACTCGAAACAAATCCAGGTCCAGGCCTTGGAATACTCCTTGCATACTGGGTGTTCGCAAAAGGAATGGTTAAACAATCCGCACCTGGCGCAGTGATTATTCATTTCCTCGGTGGAATCCATGAAATCTATTTCCCATATGTACTTATGAATCCTGTACTTGTTCTTGCAGTAATCGCCGGTGGTATGAGTGGGGTCTTGACTTTCACAATACTTGGAGCAGGACTTATTGCAACACCATCTCCAGGAAGTATTTTCGCACTCATAGCTATGTCGCCGAAAGGTGGATTACTTCCAGTGCTGGCGGGTATTGTGGTATCCACAGCAGTATCGTTCATAGTAGCTGCTTACTTTGTCAAAAAGAAAAGTGCTGATGACAATAGCCTTGAAACAGCAAAAGCGTCTGTACAATCCATGAAGGCTGCTGCTAAAGGACAAAACAATAAAATAGTGAAAAAAATTGTCGTATCATGTGATGCTGGTATGGGTTCTTCAGCAATGGGAGCTACCACACTGAGAAAAAAATTGAAGCAAGCAGGGCTCGAAATAGAAGTTCTGAACACTTCACTTGAAGATATTCCTTCTGATGCGGATATCGTGATCACCCATGTGAACCTTGCTGAACGCGCCAGTGAAAAATGTGGCGACGCTGAACTCATTACGATTGATCAATTTGTAGGCAATCCAATATATGACAGTTTGGTTGAACGATTGAAAAAATAGCCCCCTGCCTGAGACAGCAAAGTTCAATGCGAGCTTTGCTGTCTCGCTATTTAACCCTTTAATCACAAATGGCACTATTCAATAATGTCACAACATAGTAAGTTCTTTGGAAAAACCCTTAATAAAAGGTTATAATTATTGAGAGGAAATTAATCAGAAAATTCTATTAATAATTTTTGTCGCTATTACATTTGTGGGGGTTATTGTGGATTGTTCAAAGAGGGTTATAGGGATCATCGAAGTGTTGATCAACAGTCGAGAATATGTTGCAGTCTCTGAAATTGCTGACAAACTTGGCATCAGCAAAAGAACTGTATTCAGAGAGATGGACGAAGTTGAGCGTGTAGTGCATTCCGTCGGTATGGAAATCATCAAAAAGACAAGGCTCGGAGTCAAGCTTAATGCTACGGAAGAACAAATCAATGCATTCAAAGCGGTTTCCGAATCCTGCAATGACATGGGATATAGCCAAGAAACCAGACAGAGTCAGATTATCAGTGAACTGCTAAAGAGCAAGGAACCCAAGAAATTTTATCACTTTTCAAAAATGCTTGATGTTTCTGAGGCGACCATTTCATATGATATGGACAAAGTGGAACCTTGGTTTGCAGTGCGAGGTATAGAACTTGTAAGAAAACCGGGGTTCGGGGTTTATCTTGAGGGAGCGGAAAAACAACTCAGGAAAGCGATTGTCGATTTTCTATACCAAAATTATGAACATCAAGATTTGTTGACACTCTTTAATTCAGGACTCACTCAAGGATCGATGATGGATGATGTCCTTGACAAAGGGATCTTGGTAAAGGTAAATGGCATCCTGGCCAATTATAAATCTCCACTTTCACAAAAATTGACAGAAAACGCATACATGGGATTGACAATTCATTTAGCCATAGCCGTTCAACGTGTGCTCAGAGGCGAAGAGATCCACATGAAAGAAGAGACGCTTTCCAGTCTCATGAGAGACGCCCATTTTGAAATTGCAAAGGAAATTGGAGAGTCGATTGAGACCGTATTTGATATTAGGTTCCCCAGTGATGAACTAGGTTATATCACTATGCACCTCAAAGGGTCGAAGCTCACGACTGGAAGCATAGTAGACCAAGATGAGTTATTGATCACAAATTTTGAAATTACTAGAATCGCTTCAAATATGATTCACGGGTTCAAGCATCTTAGTGGATTCAATCTCTTGGATGACGATCAGTTGCTCATCGGTCTGGTTGCACATCTTAGACCGGCTATCACTCGGATCAAGCTCAACATGGAAATAAGAAATCCACTACTGGATAAAATCAAAGAAATGTATCCTGAAATATTTGCCATGTCAAAGGATGTTTCAGAAATAATTGAGAAGAAATATGAAATTGAACTGCCACCTGGTGAAATCGGATATATTGCGATGCACTTTGGAGCTTCCATCGAAAGGCTCAGAAAACAGATGGGTCAACAAAGAAGAATCAAAGTGGGTGTGGTGTGTGCCAGCGGCATCGGGACGTCCAGTCTGCTATATTCAAGGCTGACTAAATTGTTTCCTGAAATGGAGCTTGTCATCCAATTTTCAAGAGATGATGTTTCAAGTGGAAAACCCGAAGCAATGGGTATTGAGCTTCTGGTGTCTACCATCTATCTAGAGCATACAGTCATTCCAAACATTAGAGTGAATCCACTTCTAATGAGTGATGATGTGGAGCATATAAAACAAACACTCAGTCTTGTAAAGTCAAAAATGGAGCCAAATCCAAAAGTTCAACAACACGTTTATGTCGATGAAACGGAGCATATAAAAAAACTACACATGCTTACAGAAGCAATTCTTAGGATTGAATCAGGGTTTGAGATCCACGAACTTGTAAAAACAGCAAATATGAAAGCGCTTATAAAAAATATCGCTGATGATTCGGTTATGAACACCAAAGCCAAAAAAATTTTATTCAAGGAACTGATGGATCGGGAAAAACTTGGTAGTACTATACTGCATGGTGAGAAGACCATTCTGATCCATACCAAATCAGAAATTGTCAGTCATCCTAGTTTTTCAATATGGAGACTTGAAAAACCAATGGTTCACTTCGAAGGAGAGGTAATCGATACAGCCATAGTGATGTTGCTTGGAAAACACGTTCCTGTTGTCTATCTCGAAATCATGAGCAAGCTCAGCAAATCTTTGATTGAAGAACCCCGTTTTTTAGAGGTATTAAGAATAGGAACCAAAGTGGAAGTTGAAAAGGAACTGAAAAAAATTCTCCATCAATTCCTTAATCGCTTCCTTAAACGAGGTGACAACCATGAATTATAAGATTCAAAGGTTCGGTCGATTCCTCAGCAAAATGGTTATGCCCAATATTGGAGCGTTTATCGCTTGGGGAATCATCACAACGCTTTTTCATCCCAATGGGTGGATCCCAAACGAATCCATCAACCAACTTGTACGTCCGATGATCATTTATGCCCTGCCAATTCTGATTGCTTATACTGGTGGAAGAGTCGTAGATGAGAAAAGAGGCGGCGTTGTGGCTGTAATTGCCACAATGGGATTGATTGTTGGATCGGATATCCCTATGTTTCTTGGGGCAATGCTCATTGGACCATTCAGTGGACTATGTATAAAAAAACTGGATGAATTCTTAAGACATAGAGTCCCAACCGGATTTGAAATGCTGACCAACAATTTTTCAGCAGGCATACTTGGTGCAGTTCTGGCAATTATCTCGTTTAAAATGGTCGGTCCTGTGATCGAGATTTTAAATGGCATCCTGGAGCAAGGTGTCAGTGTGGTTGTTGAAATGAAGATATTGTTTCTGGCATCACTTTTTATTGAACCGGGTAAAATCCTATTTTTAAACAACGCCATCAATCATGGCATATTGGGACCACTTGGGATCAAAGAAGCGCTCGAAAGTGGAAAATCCATTTTCTTTTTGCTCGAGACCAACCCGGGTCCTGGACTTGGTGTACTATTCGCATACTGGTTTTACGGCAAAGGTATGGTAAGAAAATCCACTCCAAGTGCGATGATCATCCACTTTTTTGGAGGAATCCACGAAATTTATTTCCCTTACGTCCTTATGAATCCAATACTTTTTATAGCCGTGGTCCTAGGAGGAATGAGTGGAGTTTTCATTTTTCAGTTGTTTGGAGTCGGTCTTGCCGCGACACCTTCACCAGGTAGCATTTTTGCCATATTGGCATTATCTTCAAGATTGGATTGGATTGGTGTGGTTATCGGCGTTGTAGTATCTGCAATCGTATCGTTCTTA
This sequence comes from Bacillota bacterium, assembly GCA_033549245.1. Classification (GTDB taxonomy): domain Bacteria; phylum Bacillota; class Clostridia; order Peptostreptococcales; family Acidaminobacteraceae; genus Fusibacter_D. The sequence continues at coordinate 39,674 of JAWSUW010000005.1, forward strand.
GTTTCGGGATGGATCCTTTCCAGAAAAAAAGACTGGGAACAAGATGAGGAAGTGGATCTATTTGAAGCATACAAAGGAGATTACAAGTTATCAAAAATCCATTTTGCATGTGATGCCGGAATGGGATCGAGTGCGATGGGAACATCATTACTGGGAAGACTTGCGAAAGAGCAACAAATCAATGTGAGAATTGAAAATGTTGCTATAGACTCAATTCCTGAGGATGCTGAATTTGTGATCACTTTCACCAATTTGTTGGATCGTGCAAAGAAGAGATCACCTAAGGCATTTCATTTTGGAATCAAAGATTTTTTGGATAAGAAAGAGTATGAAAAACTGCTAAGCGTCATAAAAGAGCGCTTTGAAATTATTGAGGAGGTAAAGTCTATGGTTACACCGGATGCAATCTTATTAAAATCAAACATATTGCTCAACAAGGCGAGCGTTTCGAAGGAAGAAGCTATAGTTCATGCAGGCAAATTACTATATGAAAGTGGATACGTCAATGAACCTTACATTGAGGGTATGCTGGCAAGAGAAAAAAAATTCAGCACATATATCGGCAATGCCGTGGCGATTCCACATGGAGAAAATGATGTCAAAGATCAAATCAACCACTCGGGAATCGTTGTCGTTCAATATCCGGAGGGCATTGAATTCGGAGAAGGTAAAATCGCAAAATTGGTGATTGGTATCGCCGGTCTTGGCAATGAACACATCCAGATCCTTGCCAATATAGCAGAAGCTATTGAAGATGAGACCATACTGGGTCGAATGATTTCTTCTGCTGATGTGGATTATATCTATGATGTTTTTTCAAGTGAAGGGGAGTAACGCAATGGTTCTGACTGTAACGCTCAATCCGGCGATTGACAAGACCATCGAACTTGAAAAGTTTGTTCCAAGGTCACTCAACAAAGTAATATGCACTCATCAGGATGTTGGTGGCAAGGGCATCAATGTTTCCAGAGTTTTAAGAATGCTTGGAACAGACAGTTTGGCGCTCGGTTTCATTGCCGGGCAAGCCGGTAGAGTCATTGAAGACAAACTGATGGAGATGGATATCGATACAGCTTTTGTGGAAATTGATGGTGAAACCAGAACCAATCTGAAAATTTTCGATCAAAGTGAAAAGGAAATCACAGAAATCAATGAACCTGGTGCAAGTGCCACTGAAGAGAACTTGTTGAAACTCATTGATGTTTTAAACGACAATATTTCAAAAGACACAATAGTCGTTTTATCCGGTAGCGCACCAAAATCACTTGGAGATGATGTATATGAAAAACTGACGTCCCATTCTAAGTCTTTGGGAGCAAAGGTGTTTTTAGATGTGGATGGAAAATGGTTCAATCAAGGCATCAAAGCGAAACCGGATTTCATAAAACCCAACAGATCCGAGCTTGAGCATTATTTTGGAGAAAAGATCGATAACGAAGAAAAGATGGTAAGGGCCATCCAGTATTTTCTGGAGCTCGGTATAGAAAACGTTTTTGTCACACTGGGAACAGAGGGGGCATATTTCGGATCAAACTCAGCCATCTACAAAATGGAGCCGCTTGAGGTGGACGCACACAGTTCTGTAGGAGCTGGTGACGCTTTTGTGGGTGCGGTAGTTCACGCCATCTGCACAGAGCTGGACATCGAGAGCCTGTTGAAGCTTGCAGTTGCAACCAGCGCAGGCGCAGTTACCACCATTGGAACAAAACCGCCTGAGTATGGGTGGATTGAAGCACATTTTGATAATGTGAAATTGAAAAAGATCAATTGAGGAGGTCAATCATGAAAACAAGAGCCATAAGGATGTATGGTACTGATGATTTGAGATTAGAAGAATTTGAATTGCCGGAGATCAAAGAAGATGAAATTCTTGTGAAAGTTGTCTGCGACAGCGTTTGCATGTCCACATACAAAGCACTGAAGCAAGGCCCAAACCATAAACGAGTCCCGGATGATGTCCACGAGAGACCGATTATTGTTGGCCATGAGATGGCAGGGGAAATCATTGAAGTCGGGAAGGCTTATGAAGGTGAGTTCAAAGCTGGGCAGAAGTTCTCACTTCAACCGGCACTCAACTACAAAGGCAGCCCATACGCACCAGGGTATTCCTATGAGTATTTTGGAGGCAATGCCACATATAATGTCATTCCGAAAGAAGTCATGGAACTTGGATGCTTGTTGACTTATGACGGGGACAGTTATTTCGGTGCATCGCTCGGCGAGCCGATGTCTTGCATCATTGGTGGATTCCATGCCAGTTACCATACGGTTCCTGGAGCTTATGAGCATATCATGGGTACAAAAGATGGGGGCAACCTGATCGTTTTAGGTGGGGCTGGTCCAATGGGTCTTGGTGCAGTCGATTACGCACTGGCAATTGATCAAAAACCAAAGCGTATCGTAGTAACCGATATCAGTGAAGATCGCTTGAGTAGAGCAAAAAAATTCATATCTCCAGAGCGAGCAAAAAAATTGGGAGTTGAACTATATTATGTGAATACAGCTTCTTATGAAGATCCAATTGCTCATTTAAAAGCATTGACTGAAGGACATGGATATGATGACGTTTTTGTATATGCTCCAGTTGAGACGTTAGTGCTCCAGGGAGATCAACTCTTGGCTAAAGACGGATGCATGAACTTTTTCGCAGGACCAACCGATCATGAATTCAGCGCTCCAATCAACCTCTATAACGTACATTACAGCAACACTCATATCATGGGATCTACAGGCGGCAACACCGATGACCTCAAAGAGGCACTTGAAATGTCAGCCAATGGTTCCATCAACCCATCTGTCATGTTGACACATGTGGGAGGTATGGATGCTGCTATCGGTGCTATCGAAAATTTACCAAAGATTCCAGGGGGCAAGAAAATAATATACAATCACATTGATATGCCTCTGACTGCAATCGACGATTTTGAAAAACTCGGGGAAAACGACCCTCTTTTCAAAGGGCTTCATGAACTGGTCGAAAAGCAT